>CAIXUF010000228.1 GCA_903922535.1 Candidatus Hydrogenedentota bacterium | reverse complement strand
GGTCTGGCCGCCCTCCGAGCAGGCCATGGAGGCCGTGGCGTCCACCACCACGACCACATGACGCCCCTCGCCCGCCGCCGGCGCGCGGCGGCCCGAGTAGAGCACGGGACGCAGGAAGAGGCCGACCACCGCCAGGCAGAGCAGCGTGCGGAGCGCCAGCAGCAGCCAGTCCTTCGGCCGCCGCACCCGCACCGTGGCGCGCACCGCGCGGCGCAGCAGTTCCGTGGACGGAAACAGGTAACGCGGCGGCCGGCTGCGCGCGAACAAATGCAGCAGCAGCGGCAGCGCGATCAGGGCCGCCAGCGGAAGGAGTCCACGGTTATCGAAGGCTAGGGTCATGGTTCAGATCCGACAGCCGCGAGGCGTTCTTTGACGGAACTTTTCCGCGCAGGGGTTTTGACTTTCTGCCGTTCGCCCTCACGCTTCCGGGCATCTGCAACCAATACAAGGGTGCGCTGCCATTCCTCGTTCAGCAGGGCCCTGAAGCGCTCGATGGCGGGGTGTGGCGGCATGAGCGGCGACTTGCGTTGGATCGTTCCCAGCGCGTTCTGATAGTCCCACAGCAGTTCGATGTACTCGCTGCGCCGCTCCTTGGGAACGACGATGGGCGGGAATCCGCCCCGCAGCACCGGGATGTTGGCGATCAAACGCGCCACGCGGCCGTTGCCATCGAAGAACGGATGAATCCGCACGAAACCCATGTGCGCCCGGACATACGCGTCGATGGCGGCTTCCGGGCGTCGCGCCGCATCGAGGGTGCGGTTGAACTCCGCCAGCCAGCGTTTCATAAGCTGCGGCACGTCCAACGGGTCCGCGTAGGTTTTGTAGGTGATCCGGCCATTGACGACGCCGGTGGTTCCGTTGTCCGACTGCTTCCAGTTGCCAACCGGGTTCAGCACATCCAGCGGCGATGGATCCATCACTGCCCGATGCAGGGCAAACAAATCCTCCTCCGTAACGACCGGCTGGCGGAGCATCCGGTAAACCAGATCAATGGCCCGGGCATGACCGTAGACTTCCTGGTGCTCGCGCAGCGGCTTGCCGCGGATGGTGAGTCCGAGTTCCAACACCTTGACCGTTTCACCCAAGGTCAATGTGTTGCCTTCGATGGCGGTGGAGTCGTGCGTCCAGCAGGCGGCAACCTGTTTCAAAAGCTGCTCGCGAATATCCGGCGACAGCCCCTCGTAGAAGAGTTGGCGGCCTTGTTTCTTGCGGCGCCGATTGGCAAACGAAAACACGGCGTTGTGCGTAACCGCGAGGCCATGCTTCCGGTTCAAAATCTCCGCGACCTGCCGATACGATCCACCCGCCTCAAGCCGGGCGAGGATCTCGTCCGCGTAAGGGAGCAGTTTTGACTGGAAGGGCTTTCCGGGCATTGTAACCTCTAAAACAACATCACGGCGCTACTGTAACGACTTTTTATGTCGTTTTTCAACAAATAAGTCGTTACAAGATCGGCAAGGGAATTGTCCGTGCGCGGAGCGTCCGGGCCACCGGGAGGGCAATCGCGGCGCGCAAGGGACTGCGCGCCCTACCCGATTCTGCTCTGTCCCTTCTACTTTCACTTTTCCCTTTTCGGCGGGTCCGGCGGCCCC
>CAIXUF010000227.1 GCA_903922535.1 Candidatus Hydrogenedentota bacterium | reverse complement strand
TGACGCTCTATGTTCACAACGGGAGTGCCAACGGGCCGCTTTTGTCAGGGGCGGTAGTTGCGGGTACTGATGGCAGTAGTCAGAGATTCACTCAAACGACGGGAGCCGGAGGGTATGTCATCATCACAGGAACTCCCGGCAAGTGGCAGTTCACCGCTTCGGATCCCGGTTACAGCACGACGAGTTGGTATCAGAATATCACGACCACCGGGCAGCAGCCTGCCTTCCTGGCGCAAACGCCGACTCAACCGAGCCACCAAGGCGTTGACTACTCCTCAAGCCGTCCCCTACTAAAAGCGCTGAAAGATGCGCATTATGATTTTGTGATCCGCTACCTGAGCCCCTATTTCCCTCCCGATTCCTATAAGAATTTGACTGCCAGCGAGACTCAGTATCTTCTGCAGGAGAAGGGGCTCGATATAATCCTCGTATTCGAGTCTTACTCCGATCGTATGCTGGAAGGACTTTCGGCTGGCGTTGCGGACGCGAATACGGCTGTCAGCGTGGCAACGGCGGCCGGGGCGCCTCAAGATTTCTTCTGCTATTTTGCCTGTGACTTTGACGCATCAGAAAGTGATCAAGTAGCGATAAACGCATACCTAGATGGGGTCGCGTCCGTCCTTGGTGGCGTCAATCGCGTGGGATTCTACGGTGGCTATGGTCCCATGAAACGGGTTCTGGACGCGGGCAAAGCGGCGAAGGGCTGGCAAACAGACGCATGGTCTGGTGGAAATATTGACCCGCGCATCAGCCTTTACCAGCATGCGGTCGAGGGTGAAGTGTTGATCGGTGGCGGCCGGTGCGACGTAGACGACGGGTATGGCGACAACTTGGGACAGTGGGGAGCTCCACAGCACTTCACCGTGACGCCGATTGTTGGTTCCAATGGCAACATCAGCCCGAGCACACCGCAGACGGTGCCGACATTGGGAGGTGTGACTTTTACAGCAACAGCAGCAGGAATACCCGTGACCACGAAATCCGCCGCCACCATGGAGGCGACAACCGGACTCGTCGTAGACCAATGGTTAGTGAATGGTATTGCGGCTCAGTCGGGCGGAACGAATTTCTCACTCCTCAACGTTTCGGCGGACACGGTGGTACGGGTGACATTCAAGTCCGCGCCGGCGGTCTCGAACTTGGTGTCACCAAGTTCCGCGGCCAACGGGAGCATCACGCCGAACTCGGATGAGTCGGTGGCGAATGGTGACGCCGTCTCGTTCGCCGCAATGCCGAATCTCGGCTATGCGGTCGACCAGTGGCAGACAAACGGCATGGTGGCGCAATCGAGTGGAGCTAGTTTTACGCTCGCCAACGTGACTGCTCCCACTGCAATTCGAGTAACATTCAAGGCGGTGTTGGATGGGACAGACACCATCACAGTGAGTCCCGTGCCGGCGTACGGCGGGACGGTCACCGGCGGAGGCGTCTTCCTGGCCGGAGGCCAGCAAGCCGTCAGGGCGACCGCGAATACGGGATATGATTTCGTCAACTGGACTGAGAATGGGATCGAAGTGTGTTCGTTCACGAATTATGCCTTCGCGCTGACAGCGAACCGTAGTTTGGTGGCGAACTTCACGGCGACGGCGCCCAGTGGCGTCGACACGGATGCGCCATCTCTTCAAATCACCCAGTCCTCTTCCAGCGGGGTACTTGAGATTGCGACGAATTCCATCAATATAGCAGGAATTGCTACGGACCTAGGTCATGGCAATCACGGCATCTCCGTTGTTACCGTTAACGGTGTCGAAGCTTACGGCGATGCAGTTGCGAACGGCGGCACGGCCAATTGGAACATGCCTGCAGCACTAGGCCTCGGCACGAATGTCTTTGCGGTGATAGCCAAGGACAGCCTCAATAACTCCACAACGTCTATCGTCACGATCGCCTACAACGACAGTGGCTCTTACCCAAGCGGCGCGCCGTGGCCGGTGACGAGCGCGGTGGAGTTCGAGAACTTCGACAGGGGCGGCAGCGGGGTGGGATACTACGACACGACGGCGGGGAACCTCGGAGGCGCTTACCGTGCGGGTGAAGGCGTCGACATCGCGGGCAACTCGGCTGCCGGCAACGGGAATATTGTGGGCTGGACGGCGGCGGGCGAATGGCTCCAGTACACCGTGAGCGTGCCGAGCACCGGCGTCTACAACTTTGAATTCAGGGTAGCCTGCGGGGGCGCGGGCGGCGCGTTCCACCTGCGGGTGGACGGCGTCGACGTGCCGGGTGCGGTCACCGTTCCGAATACCGGCGACTGGGGCGCCTACACGACGGTCCCCAAGTCCGGCGTCACGCTCTCGTCCGGCACCCACGCCATCCGCATCGTGATGGACTCGGTGGGCGCATTGGGCTTCGTGGGCAACTTCGACTGGTTCCGGGCCGTCCTGGTGCCGGCCGTGCCCGCCACGGTGCAGTTTGTGCAGTCCGCCTATTCCATCGGCGAGGGGGGCGGCAGCGTCGTCCTGAGCGTG
>CAIXUF010000226.1 GCA_903922535.1 Candidatus Hydrogenedentota bacterium | reverse complement strand
CCTGACCGTCCGCCACGGCCACCTCTGACGGTTCCATCTTCTCTATAAACACGTCGCGGCCAAGGACGTCGCCCTGAAGGGTGTTGCCCGTGATGCTGACGGCTTTGCAGCCCACCAGCCGGATCATGTGCTTGTTCTTGTGCCAAGGCTGATAGTCGTTGCTGCGAATGATGGTGTTATTGGAGAAAGTCAGCCCTTCGGTGGAGAGGGCATAGAGGACCGGATAGTCGAAGGGATGGAAGGTGTTTTCCTCAATACGGATGTTGCGGTGGAAGGGCCGGGGCGCCTTGTCCGGTTTTGGGATCTCCGGATAGATGCTGATGACGGCCTCGCAGAACTGGTACATGTTGGCCAGGCAGGGGGCGTTGAAGGTGTTCCTGCGGATGAGCACGTCGTGCACCGCGCCCGACTCATACCAGTAGTTCGAGTCGCCCGCGACGAGAATGGCCGAGCCGCTGGACTCGAACACGTTGTCCTCTATGATCACCTTTCCCGGCGTGGAGATGAGCACGCCGCGGGCGCGGCAACTGCCGAAATGGTTGCCGCGCAGGAGCACGTCGGGAGCCCATGTGAGATTCTCCAAGGCGTCACCCTCTTTGATGTCGGCAGGGATGGGCGCGTTGAAGGTGACCTCAAAATCGGTGAGGCTGGACGGGGTGAATGTGGCGAGGGTGCCGGTGCCGACGGTGCACATGCCCTCGTGTTCGATGAACCCGATGTTTTCGCCGGGCCGTCCCCATTCGAGGCCCACGGACTGCTCGTGCATGAAGCGGCAGAGGAGGCGGTTGTCGCCGCGCTTTTCGATGATGCGCACGCAGGTGCCATGCACGTTGATGGGGTCGTCCATCAGGCCGGCAAAGCTGCAATGCTCGACGGTGACCTGGCCGCGGCAGTTGGAGAAATGCGCGCCGTCGTCATGGCCGCTCAGGTAGCGGTGCTTGGCCGCGTTGGGTATGACGTTGGTGTTGTCCAGGTCGATGTTCTCCGTGAACTGGCCCAGCACGCCCAGGCCGCCGGTGTTGTACAGGTTCACGTTGCGCACCTGGACGTCTTTGCTGTGGAAGAGGAAGATGCCGGCATGGATGCGCTCATTGTGGCGCAGCACCAGGAAGCTGCCCTTCTTGGGCATGTTCTTGGCGCGCTTGTGGACGCGGACAAGATTGTCGCCGATCTTTTCCGTGCGGTAGCCGCCCTTGATCCAGCCGCCGCCCAGGGTCTCGTCTCCCGTGCCCGGCGGAATGAGATGGCTGTCGCGGTCAAACTCCATCACGCCCATCCAGGGGCTTTTCCAGTCCTCGCCGGTGAACACCAGTCTTTCGTTTTCAACGGCGAATGGGGATTCGACCGGATCGATGCGGAGATCAATGTGGTCCGGTTGGGAATCCACCACCTCGCCCTGTGCCGTCAGGGGGATGTCCCAATCCACGTTCACATTTTGAAGCAGAACCTTCTCGCTATGGTCCACGGTGAAGGGCTGCATCTGGCCGTGGAAGATGAAGTCGCTCCCTGAGCCGTCAACGGTAATGCCCTTCATGTTTTCGAGCAGAATGGGACAGCGCTTGGGATTGGTGTCGGTGGTGTTGGATTCGTGGTAAACCTTCTCCGGGCAGTCCTGCGGGAAGAAATCATAGCGGCCTTTGGGAAAGACCAGCGTCATGT
>CAIXUF010000225.1 GCA_903922535.1 Candidatus Hydrogenedentota bacterium | reverse complement strand
ATCTCAAACAACGCGCCGCGATGAAATGTTCATCGCGGCGCGCATTACCGGTGCGTTATTGGCCGGATCAGAGGGTCTTCAGAACCTCAAGAACCTGGGCAAAGACGCTGTCCGGCGTCGCGTTCGCACCGCTCACGTCTTTCAGGACACCTTGATCTTCGTAGTAGGAAATGATGGGCTCCGTGGTCTCATGATAGGTGAGCAGCCGGTTGAGAACGGTCTCGGCCTTGTCGTCTTCGCGCTGTATGAGCCGGGCGGCCACTTCCGCCGGCGGCAGGCTGAACTTGAGGTTGTAGATGGCGCCGGTCTCGGGGTCGCTGCGCCGCGCACTCAGGCGGTCGACAATTTCCGCATCCGGCACGTCGATGTTGATGGCCGCGTCGATCTTTTCGCCGCGCTTCGCCAGAAACGCCGTCAGCATTTCGGCCTGGGGGATGGAGCGGGGGAATCCGTCCAGAATGTAGCCGGCCGTGCAGTCTTCCCAGGTGAGTCTGTCCGCCACGATCTCGCAGGTGAGTTCATCGGGCACCAACCCGCCGGTGTTCAGATATCCCTGGACCTTCAGTCCGAGCGGGGTGCCATCCTTGAGGTTCTTGCGGAAGATGTCGCCCGTGGAAATGTGCGGAACTTTCAGTTCCTGGGCCATGCGCACGGCCTGCGTGCCCTTTCCAGCGCCCGGTGCGCCGAGCATGACAATTCGGAATCCCATTGCCGATCCTTTCTGATGGCGCCAAAGACGCCAAGGTTGATTTGGTTGACCGAAGGACGAATAGGGACAAATCCCCGTTGGGCAAGTATAACACATCCAATGTGCCCGCTTCCCGGCATTTGCGCGATGCGGCGGTTTGGGGTCGGACTGCGTGATCGTGTACAATAGTGGCCTGTTATTGGGTGTCCGCTCACTCGGGCGGCCTTTTCGGTCCGGGGCAGGTTTGTCAACAAATGGCCCCGCGTTCAACGAGTGCACAATCAAGGAGACATGAGTATGACGGAACGGGTGTTTAATTTTTCCGCCGGACCGGCCACACTGCCACTGTCCGTGCTGGAGCAGGCGCAGGCCGAACTTCTTTGCTATCCCGGCGCGGGCGCGTCGGTAATGGAGATTAGCCACCGTTCCAAGGCGTTCGCCAAGATTCTGGGCGAGGCCAAGGCGGACATTAAGGCGCTCCTGAACCTGTCCGACGACTACCATGTGCTCTTTACGCCCGGTGGTGCGACACTTCAGTTCACCATGCTGGCCATGAACTTCCTGGCGGGTAAGACGGCCGACTACACCCATGTGGGTTCCTGGTCGAGCAAAGCCATGAAGGATGCGCAGCGCTTTGGCACTACGCGCGCCGTTTGGTCGGGAAAAGCGGACAACTTCATCCGCATGCCCGAGGACAGTGAGCTGGATCTGGACCCCGCGGCTGAGTACGTGCATTTCACCTCCAACGAGACCATTCACGGGATTCAGACGGTTACGGAACCGGATGTCAAGGGCAAGGCCCTACTGTGCGACGCGTCGTCCGATTTCCTTTCACGCCCGATCGCCGCGAACAAGTACGCCATGATTTACGCCGGGGCCCAGAAGAATGTGGGGCCGTCCGGGACGGCGGTGGTGATTCTGCGCAATGACATGCTCGAGCGCGTGCCTGAAGGATTGCCCGCCCTTCTGGACTACAAGGTGATGGTTGAGAACGACTCCCTCTACAACACGCCTTCCACATTCACCATTTACGTCATCGGGCTGGTTGTGAAATGGCTCCGGAATGAAATTGGCGGTCTGGAAAAGATCGCGGAAATCAACGAGAAGAAGGCCGCGCTGCTCTATGACGCCATTGACAACAGCGGCGGTTTCTATCGCGGCCATGCCGAGAAGGCCCACCGTTCCAAGATGAACGTCACTTTCCGTGTTGGGAATGAGGATCAGGAGAAGCTTTTCATCGAGCAGGCGACGAAGGCCGGTTTGGACGGGCTGAAAGGCCACCGTTCCGTGGGCGGGTGCCGCGCCTCCATCTACAATGCCATGCCGGTGGAAGGGGCCCAGGCCCTGCGCGACTTCATGCTCGAATTTCAGCGGACCGACGGGTAGAAGCGGCTCAAGGAAAGTATTCACTTCGGCGGCGGTGTTCGGGTTCTCCTGATGCCGCCGCCGTTCTGTTTATGTGGTTAGCAGTGGCGCGCGGCCGAACTTGTCATGTGTGCTTTAGGGCGGCCAGAATTTTCCACGCGCAGCGTTCCCAGGTGGCCTCACTGGCCGAACCGCGGCCCATGGTCATCCTGTCCCCCCGTTCGGATGGGGTCTCGTCCTGAAAGCGCCGCATTGCCTGAATGATGGAGGTCGCGTTTTCGGGGTCGCAATAGGCAGGCACGCTGCCTCCCCATTCCGCGGGGGCTCCGGTGCGGGCCGTGAGCACGGGCGTTCCGGCGCGCAGCGACTCCACAACGGCCATGCCGCAGCCATCGTCAACGGCGGGGTAAAGGAGGAGGTCGGCGTGGCGCATGAGGGATGCAAGCACCGCGTCGGGACAGCGTTCGATGCGTATGATTCCACAGCCCCAATCCTCGGGCTCCTGGGGCGTCGAGGGCCCCAGCACGACGATCAGCGGGGGAAAGAGTTCGGGACGCTTTTGCAGGGCCTCGCGGAGCGCGGGAAGACAGGGGAGCGTGTACCGGTTGATGGGGAACACGCCATAGGGCGGCTCGGCAAGGGGCGCGAGATCCTCCTGAAAGAGCTCGGACACCCCCGGCGGGGCGACATAGATTCGTTCCATGCCAAGCCCCAGGCGCGCGGTGCATGACTTTTGCAGCGCATGGGAGGTGCACAACAGACCGCCGGACGCGCGCAGCGCCTTGCGGGTGTTTCGGGGGAGACGGTCAGGGGTGCGGGTTTCACGGCCGTTGACCATGCCCAAAAAGACAAGGTCCGTCAGGAAGAGGAGTTGCATGAAGGATTGGTGGGGTGGGAGTGGACAGGACATCGGGGCAAGCACCGTGTCCAGACCGCGACGTCGCGCGGCCTGGGCAACAAGCGCCCCGCGCCCGCCAAAAAGGGCCGGACGCCGACCCTCGATGCAGACCCGTTCATACTCTGGAAAGGCATCATGCGTGCCGGGGTCCGTGAACAGAAGCATGCGCAGATCGGGGTCCAACTGACGGACCGCGTGGAGCGCGTGCTGCAGGAAACGCAGCTCGATTCGGTCATCCATGAACCGGTCCGACCGGCCGCGCTCTGTTAATGTGCTGACACCGAGAAACATTTCAGTTGGCTCATCGTTGGTGTTTATTCAATATAGCCCAGGTCGATCAGGCGGCTGCGAAGCGCGTACTCCTCGGCCGGCGTGAGGTTCCCGCCGCACAACTGAACCCATCCGCTGCTGGCCAATGCGTCCAGTATTTTTTCGGCGGCAAAGTCGGGGTTGTCGTGGCAACTCACCGTTTCGACCATATCGCCCGACCCGGTGCCGGTTTCCACCGCAAAGGGCCGCGGTATCACTACAGGAGGAAGAAGTTTTGCGAGCAAAGCGTCGCGGACGGCCTCGGCTCGGTCTCCCGCAATGCGCAGGCAGGGCTTGTCGCTGTTCATGCCATGAGATCCCCGGTATCAGGCGTCGGTGTCGCCCAACGCCCAGTCGATGAGGACCTTGGCCACCTCGGGGCGGGTAAACTCCGCCGGGGGGGCTTCGCCGCGGCTCAGCATTTCCCGCACTTTGGTGCCACTCAGCATGACGTGATCCTCTGCCGTGCCCGGACAGGTCTTCTTGCTGGCCATCTCTCCGGTGCGCTTGGAGTAAAACGTGTGGTCGAAGAAAATGGGCGTTATGCCCAGCTCCACGGGATCAACCTCTTCAAAAATGTAGTGCGCATCATAGCTTCCATAGTAGTTGCCCACACCCGCATGGTCGCGTCCCACGATGAAATGGGTGCATCCATAGTTCTTGCGGATGATGGCGTGCATGATCGCCTCCCGGGGACCGGCGTAGCGCATGTTCACCGGCATGATCGACAGCATCACGTGGTCCTGCGGATAGTACTTCTCAAGAAGCACCTGATAGCACCGCATGCGGACGTCGCCGGGGATGTCATCGCTCTTCGTCGTGCCCATCAAGGGGTGGATCAGCAGACCGTCGCACATTTCGAGCGCGCATTTCGTGAGATACTCGTGCGCGCGGTGAATCGGGTTGCGTGTCTGGAAGGCCACAATGCGGCGCCAGTTGCGCGCGTCGAAGGCGGCGCGCGTTTGCGCGGGCGTCAGGTTGTACTCCTGAAATTCGACCTCGCGGTCATGAAGGACGTCGATGTCACCGGCGAGAAAGACGTCGCCCATGCCGTACGTGTATGCCACGCCGGGGTGCGCCGCATCGGTTGTGCGGTAGACCTTTTCTGCGAGGTGCTTCTTGTCCAGCGTGAATTTGGAGGCCAGGTGCAGCACCGCAACCAGCACGCCCCGGTCATCCTCAAGAGCCACGTCTGTTCCCGGTTCCAGAGCGTTCGCCTGTTCCTGTGAAACGGAAAGCAGAATGGGTATGGTCCAGGGGATGCCCGGCTCAAGCTCCATGGAATCGAGCACGCGAAGCGTCTGCGCTTCGTTCATGAACCCCGTCAGCGGGCTGAAGATGCCTTTGGCAATGCCGTCTATGTCAAAGGACGCATAGGCATCCACCTTGACTTTCGAAAGGGAAGGGGCAACGGCAAGGACCTTGTCCCGCTCGACAGGGGACTGAAAGAAGCGGTTCACAAGAACGCCGCCGTGGGGTTGAATGCTCATTTGGAGGGTCTCCCCGTTGGATAGGGCTTTGATGGTTATTCAGTTCGGCTTCCGATCTGAATGTGGTGGAGTATAGCAAAGCGTGCTTCTGCGGCACAAAAGGGCGGACAAAACGTGATGTTTTGCCCGCCTTTGAAAGGCTGTTTGCCCTGCTGTTATTCAAAGAATCGTCGGAATCAGGTCGTCTTCCATAGCCCACTTTCAAATGCAGCCCTGTGTTGCGGCCCGGCAAAACGGGACGCGGTCAATCACACTTCAGCATCATGGCGTCAAATGCACCTTGTATTTGGGTCCCAAAACGGCCCTGTTCTCCGCGGACATGCCTATTTCCACGTCTCGCGCGACGGTTAGAGGCGCGTCGGATAGAATAATCTCCACGACGGCCTGCTCGAAGCGATGAAGCGTTCTGGGCAGCGGTGTGCGCCCATCCTCGCCCCCGTGCGTGTTGATTGAAACCGCGCCGGCTTTTCCGGCCGCATCTTGGGCGCTGAGCAGGGCCGCCTCGCCGAGGTTGGTGACTGTGACACGGGCACGTATCGGCGTGCCTGTTCCTGCCTTCAGGCTCCCGCCGGCACCGATTGGCGTCCAGTCTCCCGCCGCGGACTGGATTTCCACGCGGTCGAAAAATGCATCAAGGTATTTGGGGGGATAGACTCCCGGGCCGGTGAGATTGCCCACGCCAATCAAGGGGCAGTTGGCCGAGTCGGTGCCTGTGCCGTCGGTGTGGAGGCCGGGCACCGCGCCCTGGTCAATCATCGTCCAGAATGCAGGGCCAATCTCCTTGTAGGCACCGCTCAATCCGTTGGTGAACTTGTCGCGATCAAAGACAAGCCACTCGGTAACGGGCCGCAGGGAGGGGGCCTCCAAGAACTCCTTGGCGTGCGTCCGGATTACTTTTGAAACGGGTCGGTCCGTGCCGTCGGGGTTGATGATGCCGTAATCGCTGTTCTCATTTGTGCGGAATCCCCCGGGATACCACCACCAGAAGATGCCGTCCGCGCCGCTGCGTGTCATCATCCTGTAAAAGTCCTCATAGAAATGGGCCTGGTAAGCCAGTTTGTCCGGGGGCGTGGACATGCTGGCCATGTCCCAGGTGTGGACGCCGGCTTCGGCCCAGATCATGGGGATTGATGGATCCGCCCAACGCGCATACTCGCGGGTGAACCAGCCGGGCCGCACCCGTTCCCAGTCACCGATCCGCCCATAGGCCTCCGGTTCAAGGACGTCCACGGCTCCGGCCAAATAGGCAAAGTCATAGACGAAGGTGTTGGTTTGGCTGTCGGTGGGGTCGCTGGCCATGGACATGCGGAAACTGACATGGTGGTTCGGGGCCACATTCTTGACCAGGGTTCGCGCAGCACTGTACTTCTCGTATAACAACGTGTCCAAGAAGCGCCGGTAGGCGGCCACGTAGGCGCTCCACGGCCCCTCGTGCCCAATCATATCCTCCGTAAAGTTCAGGATGTGCCCCTGCTTGTCTCTCGGGATGGTGAAATTCCAGAGCTTTTCTGCGCTTTCAAGGCTTCCGAAACGCTCCAATATCCAGGCTGCCCACGCGGCGTTGAAGGGATCGCGTTCGGTTGGACGGAACTGGGGTTCCCAGGCCAGATCGTACGCGAAGACGGTGTCGTTTTCGGCGAGGCGCAGCGCCTTTATCATCTCGCAGGCTTCCACAGGAGGGGATTCCATCGGGGTGCCCGGCCGGAGGGACACGTTTGCCTTCATGCCGAGCCGGTCCATGCGGATGAGCAGATCAAGTAGGTTCTGATCCTGGGTGTAGTCTTTGTAGAGGAACACGCTGAGGGCGTTGAATCCCAGCGAGGCACAGCGCTCCAGGTCGCGCTGAACCACCTTTGGGTCATAGGATTGCGGACTCAGCCATTGCTCGAAGAACTTGAGGTCCTCCGCTGCCATTCCTGACGAGGGCATGTAGTTTACGCCGTGGGGACGCCACTGCTTTCCGTCAAGCGAAAAGGCGCCGTCTTTCGTTGCCACATAGTGCGGGACCGCCTTGGGCCGCCATGCGTTTACCTCGTGCGTAAGCATACCAAGGACAATGTTATCGGTGGTCACGGTCGTCTCCACCGTGTATCCATCGGCGTCCCAGCGTTCCGGGACCCACTCACTTTCCACGGAAGCCTTCTGCCCGCCGTCCAGGGTGAGGGAAAGCTGTGTTTTATACAGGACCTCCTCGCCCTTCTTCACACGAAACAATCCGTTGACGGTCCGCCCGCCCACGGTGCCCTGATTGGCAACGGTCATGCCCAGGCGCAGCGGCTGGCCATCCAGATAGGCAAAGCGGTCTGTGCCCGCGTCAACAAGCACCAGGGGCGTCTTGAGGCGGGACGCGACAGCGGTCAAGACCTTCCTCCCTTCCGGCGAGAGGTACCAAGAGCGGTCTGCAATGCCTATCGATACCCATATGCCCCCCTTGTACGGGCCGTCCGTGAAACTCATCATGGAGCCGATCGTGCCGCGCATGTCGCCCTTGTCTGATTGGGCCGTGAGAATGGGTTCCCATGCCCATCCCCGTTTCTTGTCGAAGCCATAGGCCTGTGGGCGGGGATGCATGGCATAGAGTTCCCCCTGCGAAAGGGCCAGGGCGGAATCGCCTGCAAAACCCGATGAACGGAGCGCAGCAACATCCTTGGGAACAAAGAACTTGTAGCCAGGGCAGAGGGTTTCCGTCGGGGGGACGGTGTAGCCGCTGAAGGCATCGCGATACTTCGCGTCCAATGATGCGGCAAAGATCGGCCCAACCTCATATTTCAAGTCCCGATCCGCATAGCCCGTGTGCGTAAATGCCAGGGTAATGCCGAGTCGGCCGACGTTTTGAGGGTTGAAGCAGGTGTCCTTTCGCTGCGGGACGCTTTCCCAATAGTGGAAGTCATTGGCCGTCAGCGCATACTGCTTCCATTCTTTGGACAGCGCGACCGTGGCTATCCATCGCGATCCGTCACGCTCTTCCCATTCCATGGCAAGGTGGGTGGCGTTGCTGAGGCTTTTGGCGGAAAACACCACCAGTTTGTCGTCTGCGGAGAAAGGGCTGGCGTCATATTTCTTCAGGATTGAGTCCCAGCCGTCGAGCCTCGTGATCTCCGCGTGAAGGGCGCTCTGCCCTGCCTCGGGCCCCGGATTGGCAAGGCTGTATTGGCCCTGCAATCCAGTACTGCGGTAGGCGCGCGCCCATTTGGAAAGGTCTTCCGTGTTCCAATCAACGATGCCGCGCTTTTCAACATGCTGCGCATATTGCCTGCGAAAATCCGAAACAGGCAGCCATTTGCCGTCCGCCTGGACGAGCACGTCACGCCACGCGGGGGTGTTCAGCGCGACGAGGCGGCCGCCCCGCCGCAGAAACTGCTGAACGGGCGCAATGCTGCCCAGGGGCAGACTTGCCGCGTCGGGCAGAACGAGAACGGTGTTTGGGGGGACGCTGAGTTTCCCCGGGTCGCACAAACCGCCTGCGTCGAGACGCTCCACGGCGTAGCCCGCCCCGGTGAACAAGTCCGCAACGGCCGTCTCGTATTGCTGCGAAAGGCCGTCGAAGTTCGGCGTGTAGACCAAAGCCCTTGCGTTCCCCGCCGTGTCAGCGCCGGCCGGCAATGCGCCAAAGAGCGCGAGGAACAGGATTACCCAAAGTGCTTTGCTGTTCATGTTCAAGAACTCCCTAGTGTGAACCGCGATGCAAGTGCGATGACATATAAAAGCATGCGGGGTTAGGGATTTCAAAATGCGATGGGTTGGACAGATGCGCGGGCGGTGTGCTAAGATTGGGTTCTGTTGCGCGCCCATAGCTCAGTTGGATAGAGCGCTTGCCTCCGGAGCAAGAGGCCGCAGGTTCGAATCCTGCTGGGCGCGCCATTTCTCTTTCCCGCCATATCAGCCAAAGTCTCCCATCGCTGAGCTGGAAGCTCCAGCAAGATTTCTCCGGGCGGTGCTGTGCCTACCGTGGCGGATTTGCTCGGGCACATTGCCCGTCGTGAGTCAGTGGCGCAAGCTGAGGAGGGCCGGCAGGCGCTCTTTGAGGCACTGGAAGATGATCTCCGCCTTGCGCTCGGTTCCATCCGGATACATGTGGCACAGGTCGCCGAAACATTCCAGGCCCAGATGAAAGTTCTCCGCAACGGGGATGTAGCCCCAGCCTTCCTTTATGGACAATTCCTTGAGTCCTTGGTTGATTGCGGCAATGATCTTCAGGTAGGTGGCTGCCGAAGCCAGACCAAGGCCGCTGGCGCGATACGCCAAGTATTGGCGATCCTGGGCGGAGATGTCATCGAATGCCGGGGTCGCAATGCTGCAGAAGACCATGTCGGCCTTGTTTGCGTGCGCCCACTCTCTCATGATCCGGAAACGATCCAGGGTGAATGTCCGGACGTCATCTCGGAGCTTTTCTTCCGTTCCGTAGAGCAATGAGTCGCGGTTGCGACGGACGAAATGGTTGGTGAAGGCGGCCTTCACCCAGAACGGCGAGTCGAACAGCAGCCACTGCATGGGGAGATCGGATGCCGCATCATTGACCCCTTCGTACACCAGAATCAGATCAGGTTCAAGGGCGAGGTAGTCGGCAAAACGCATGAGGTGGGCGGCCGTGTTCATGCCTGATATGCCGCAATTGACGACCTCAATGGGATTGCCGGGAAAGGCGGCAGTCAGTTGTTTTTCCAGCAGGGCGGGATAGGTAGTATCGTCGCTGGAGCCCTCCTCGGTTGTCGAGCCGCCTAGACAGATGATTCGATAGAGGCCGGGAGGCTTTGGTGTTTGGACGTCTTTTCCCCTGAAACCGACGTTGTTGAGATGACAGGTGCCGGGGATGCCCCACCGCATGTTCGGGACACTCTTCTTGTAACGGAAAAAGGGGACCTGCCAGGGAGAGTCCGGGGGCAGGGCCTCCTTTGGGCTGGCCCCGCCGACGATGTTGGGAAAGAAGGCGAATGCGCCCCCCGTTGCCGGGACGGGCTGAAAGTCCGCGTTGAACAGTACGCCAAGCATGGGGAGAGTGAATGGTTTCGTGTTTCCTGCACCGTGCAGGGCCTCCGAAACACCGGTGTTGAAGCCGCTGGCGTCAAGCGCCATTTTGCACAGGAAACCCGTCAGTCCCCGTTCCGCCCGGCGGATCGACTCCTTCCCGGTCGGGAAACCAAAGGTTTCCAGCAGGTTGCCCGCCTTGTCAAACTCGAGGACAAGCGCATCGTGTCGGCCCGCGGCCAGATGGCGCTGCATTGGGCCAAGCGACTCGAAACATTCCCGCCATGCGCTTCCGAAGCAGTCCGCGGAGGGGACAGAGGCCTCCGATGGCGGATTCACGGGTGCGTGAACGTCCCAACGACAACCGTCAAGAACGATTGGAAGATTGGTCGGCATGGGTTGCTTTGACTGTGCCCGGCCGGTGATGTAGATGTTGTGGCGCTCCGACCATCGTTCGCTCAGACGGGAGTAGGCTTCCAGTCCGATGAAGGCAAGGCAGAAACAAAGAAGCAGAAGGGGAAGCGCAACGACTGCTTTTGTCTTTCGCGAAAAGCCTTTGGCTGTTGCGCCTTTCTCGTTGATGTCTGCCGGATTGGGCTTCAGCGGTTCCACAATCGTCTTGTCCTGTGCGGTTCGGACCGCCCTGGTTGGGCTTGGAGCAGAATGACCAGAAGAATGGACAGGCGGGCCATGATAAGAAAACGCCGTTTCCCGAACAAGTTCTTGCCATGATTGTGCAGCACAACAGCCTGTGCCGGCTCAAAAAGAGTGGACTTGGACGCGGACAGGGGGAACCGCCGCATCCTTCAAAAGAACTGGTGGCAGGGAAATTCAGCACCGGTTT
>CAIXUF010000224.1 GCA_903922535.1 Candidatus Hydrogenedentota bacterium | reverse complement strand
TACAACGAGGCGCGGGCTGACTTGGAGGCGGCCGAGGCCGACCGGGAAATGGCCACCGCGAAGCTCAGTGTCCTGCAGGCCGGAACGCGGCCGGAAAACATCGCACAGGCGGAGGCGCATCTGCGGGCCGCGCAGGCGGATGTCGGGGCGCAGGAATTGGCCGTTGACCTTTGTGTGATCAAGAGCCCCATTGCCGGGGTGGTCATGCAGTTGCCGGTCCGCCAGGGAATGTATGTGCAGCCGGCGACGACCGTGGCCGCTATAATGGATTTGAGCGTGCTTTTTGCGCGGTTCAAGCTGCCTTCGGCCCAACTGGCGCAGGTGAACGAGAGCGCACACGTTGCCATAAGGGTGCTGGCCTTGGGCGAAGCTTCCCAGGACGGCACGATTGTGCGGATTCGGCGGGAAGCCGACCCGCAAACGGCGGATGTGGAGGCCTTTGCGGCGGTGGACAACGCCGCCAAGACGCTGCGCCCCAATCTGGCCTGCCGAATTCTTGTGACTCTACCTGAGGCGAAGAGCACCCTCGTAATTCCGAACGCCGCGGTTTCCGACAAGGACGGCACACCGGTGGTGACGCTGATTCGGGGGGGCAAGGCCCACGAAATCCCGGTCAAGCCGGGAATACGCACCGCCGATCAGACCCAGATACTCGACGGTCTGTCGCAGGGGGACGTTGTGGCGACCAAGGGCGGTTATGGTTTACCCGAAGACTGTCCTGTGGTGGCGGTTCCCGCATCCCAGTGATGAGGCAGTTTGGTGACCGGGGAATTTGATCGAGTTTAGCAAGTTTATGCAAATTTGCTAAACTCGCTAAACTTCGTATAACTCGGTCCCGAATCTGATTACGGACACCTTTGTCCCGAAGCGTTGCCAAGGAAACGGGGGCTCTCTCAGGGTTGCTTCTGTCCATGAGACCGGTCAGTCGGCCCTATTCGGTGTCGTTTGACTGAGCCCCCCCTTTTTCCTTATTCTACTGGCGCTGGGGGAGCGTTGCGCGGGAACTGTGTCCCGCGCGCGTCCGGCCCCGTCTTTGGCGTGTTTCGGTGTGTAACTCCAACCGGTGGGAGACTTCGGCCATGACTCGCGTCGCGATGGTGGTGATGATAGCGGTGGTAATGTTGTCCGGATGCCAGTCAATGCCCTGGCAGAAGTCGGAGCCGATGCCTCCGGTGGAACTGCTGGCCGACACGCCCAAGGGCGCGCCGCCGTCGCAGACGCCGGCCCCGGCAGTCGAAACGGCAAAACCGAGCGGACTGGAACTTTCCGCAACGCAGCGGTTCAAGGAAGTTCCTGTGCCCGCGAAGGCCAAGGAAGATGCGGACCGCTCCTATGTGTACGAGTCGTCGGCGCTGCAGATTGGCCGCATGGTCTACAATATTCACGCGGACCCCAACGACATCGCCAATTTCTATATTGCGGAGTGCCCGACGGCCGGCTGGAAGCTGGACAACGCGCAGCAGGCTCTCGGGAACACCTATTTGCTTTTCACCAAGCCGGGCAAACGGCTTGAGGTGACGGTGCAGCCGCTGGGCATGGGTCGCGGGCAGCGCCTGATTCTGCACATGGTTCCCGACGGCCAGCCGGGCGCGTGACCGGCGCATGAACCGTCTGGCGCCCATTGCACTGATCGCGGCGGGAATGCTGTTGTCGTCATGTCAAAGCGGCAACAGACTGTTTGATTTGTCGCGCCTTACAGGCGGGGTGTCTGACGAGCAGAAAATTGCCATGGTGCTTGCGGATGTATCGCAGG
>CAIXUF010000223.1 GCA_903922535.1 Candidatus Hydrogenedentota bacterium | reverse complement strand
GGCGCGTCCGGAATCGACGTTTTGCTGGCCACCCGCACCACCCAGGAACCGGCCTTCTGCAGCATCTTCTTGGCGGCGGACCAGTGCGCAATCTCCGCAACGGGCCGCGCGCCCACCACAATCTCCGCCTCGCCCCGCAGGATTGGCGCCACCAGCGCCGGAATGTCCTCCGCGTTGTACTGGTTGTCCGCGTCCGTGTTCACGATGATGTCCGCGCCCCGGCGGATGCCCGCGTCCAGCCCCGCCATGAACGCCCACGCAAGCCCCCGGTTCGTCCGCACCCGCACCACATGGTCCACCCCGTTTGCCCGCGCCACCTCCACCGTGCGGTCCGTGGATCCGTCGTCCACGATCAGCCACTCCACCACATCCACCCCCGGCACCGCACGCGGCAGCGCCGCCAGCGTCACCGCAAGCGTCTTTTCCTCGTTGTAGCAGGGTATTTGGATAATCAGTTTTGTCATGGCTTTGTCATTATAGCAGAGCAGGGGTTGGTGTCGATTACTCAGAAGGAATTCTGAAAGTGGGGAGGCGCATGATATCCTCATGGACAGACCGGCATGGATGTGCCGAAGGACGAAGCGTCCAGCGTACAAGGAAGGCCAACAATGACAACCCATAAATCAGCCCTGTTGTGCATGGCGGTCGTCGCCTTGGCCCCAATCTGCGCCACGACGCAGCAAACATGGTTTGGCGGGCAGCCGCCGCTGGGCGCGCAGGATGAACGGCGGCACCTGTTTCGGCCCTATTCAGCCGTGCAGTTGGACTATCTCGGCGCCAATTACTGCGAGAACCTGCTGGACAAGCGGGTGAATACGACCAGCTACACCCA
Organism: Candidatus Hydrogenedentota bacterium; assembly: GCA_903922535.1. The sequence goes on along the minus strand of CAIXUF010000223.1, from coordinate 3,602 downwards.
CCAGGGCTTTGACAGCAACAAGCTGGATGCGTGGAACCTCCAGTTCCCGGACGATGCGTCGCGTATTGCCGAAGCGTTCGTTTGGGAGGACGAGTATTCGGGCATCGCGCGGCTGGAGACGGTGCACCGCTTTGAATTGGGCATGCTGGCCGCGCACATCCCCGGCACCCAGGGCTACCACTTCTTCCGGCACCGGAGCGGCGGCAAGAGCTTCCTCACCTTCGACCATCCCTCCGGCGACGGCCGCGTCCTGTTGTCGACCTGGGGTGACGACATCCAGGGGCTCGTGACCGTGGGCTTCCAGGCACAGTTCCCCACTGGGAGCGCCGGCATCCCTGCCGGCTGGGTCGATCAAAAGGACTTCACCCACAGAGACACCCCCGAATTCGCCGGCTCCCCGGCATTGGCGCGTTCGCCCGAGTACTGGAACGAATCCCCCTACATCTTCACGCGGGACTTCAACCGGCCCGAACAGTCGGTCAAATTCACCGGCCGCTATGGGCTGAGTGACGAGGACATGCCCTTCGAGTACGCCTACGAATCGCCCAAGGCCGACAAACTGGCCATCACCATCGGCGAACCGGACAAGCACATGCCCTTGCTCTGGGACGCGAAGTTTCCCGGCATCATCGATTTCGGCGACCGCAAGACGCAGTGGCGTTCGGACAGGGACGGCGACCAAACCCTCAAGGCGCCGGACTGCCATTACCTCGTGCTGCACAAAAACACAACCTGGGCCTGCCCCGGCTACGGTTCGTGCCTCCTCGTCATGTGGGACGGCCAGCCTGAAATGATCGAGGCGCTGTCCGCAAACGGCCACGGCCAGCTTCGCTTCGTGTTTGCAAACAGCGGCAGCGGGGCCAAAGGCCGCGTGTGGCTCTATCCCTTCCAGTGGATCAACGAGGACGACATGGAGTATGTCTTCCGCAACGCCGAGAAGTTTCTTGCGACCGGACGGCTGATGCACAACGGGTTCCCCTCGCAGCAGATGGTCAATGCCATTCCCGCCGGACTGGCGGCCGCGGCCGTCATGCTGACCAAGTACAACGATCCCCTGGCCCGCACGGCCCAGATTGAGGCGGTCAACGCCGTCGATGCCATGCTCGAACCCGAGCACAAGGGGCGCCATTTTATCCGCCTCTTCCTGGAGGTGAAGGCCGCCGCATGGATGGTGCAGTTGGGCAAGGCGATGAACGACCCGGCGATGGTGGACAAGTACACCCCGTGGGTGAAGTTGACCATGGACCGCCTGTTGTCGAAGCAGGGCGACTACGACGGCAAGGCTTGGGGTGATGGCTGGTCGCATTTCAACAACATGAAGACCGTCTGGCTCGCCTACGAGGCCATGGGCATTGAGGCCTACCGCGAAGCCTACGAGCGCGCCATGGAGGTCTACACCATCGACGCCAAGGGCGTCTACCGCAACGGCGAAGCGCTCCAGGCCCCCGGCGGATTCGAGGTCTACGCGGGCGCGCTGCCCATGGCCGTGTGGGGACACTGGGGGCTCAAGGACCGCGTGGACCAGTTGATCAACCTGAACGTGCCCAACGGCTGGCATCATCCCGAGATACCGGTGGCCGACCTGTGGAACGACGCGGGCGCAGGCCCCTGGTCGCAGGACGACGCCCAGCCCGACATGCTCGGATTTATGCTTCGCGGCTACAACATCCCCAAGTCGCCCAAACACCTCCTGCCCACGGGCGCCTTCGCGACCTTCAACGAGTCCGGCGCATTCGGGGCCACCTGGGCCCCCATCGTGGACAACCCCTGTTTCCTGCCCGGCCCACACGAAATCCGCGAACTCAAAGAGGGGGAAACCCCGCCGACTCCAGAGGTCAAGACCACGGAACTCGACATCTCCGGACTAAAGAACTCGCCACCCTCCATCACGCAGGCCGTGGACGTCAGCGGTGCCCACGGCGCGGCCCTCGACCTCCGCATGAATTCAGGAAGCTGTCTGGTCGAGATCTCGCCCGACGGCGTGCATTGGCTTCCCCGGCTGGACACCTGGTGCGACAAACCGACCACGCGCTCCGTCGATCTCTCCTTCCTCACGGGCGTGCAGGACGAACTAGTCCGCACGCTCCAGTTTGCCCCGCCCGACGACCTAGTCTGCCTGCAATCCGAAAACGGCAGTGAAATTACCCGCGAGCATTGCCGCACCGTGGCTCCGGACGGAAACGTGGTCTACAAGCTCGTCTTCCCCAAGATCGACCAATGCCACCTCGAAATCATGGTCGGCAACAACTACCGTATCGACCTCTCTAAGGATGGCACAGATTGGACCGAGGCACTGTCCCCGGCCCAAATACCCCCTGCCAAAGACGACAACCAGAAGAACGCCGCATGGCTGCGCCTAATCGATGCCACCAAACAGGTCGGCCCGCAGGGCGAGATCTACATCCGGCTTCGCAACGGCGGCAACGATAACGCTTACGCAAACCAGCCCGCTTTCCTCCGGCGCATTGCCGTCTATGCCACCTACAAGACGCCCACACTGCACGTCCGCGTGAAGAGCGCGCCTTTTGCGAGGACCACGGATTTGGCAATGGACTGGATGCGTCTGCGAACATGGTGAGTGCAATCACCAGCAGCAGTTCCATCGGTGGTTTTGACACAACAGCGAGGGTCGGCTAAACTGTGAAAGATGCGGCCATTCGGGCGTATGTACTTGGGATAGTCGCTGCCGGGTGTGACGTTTAAGGTCACAATTTGGTACCTCAAGCTAGTCAAATTGCCTTGGGATGGTGATGCCAGGGCGAGGACGGGGCCGATGAGCACGGAAGCGAATTCAATAGTGCCAGTAGAAAGGATCGAGCGGCATATCCTGCTGATCCGTGGCCACAAGGTCATGCTGGACAGCGACTTAGCCGAACTCTATGGGGTCGAAGTGAGAACCCTGAACCAGGCTGTGAAGCGCAATATTGAACGCTTCCCCGAGGACTTCATGTTCCAATTGACCGCCGATGAGGAAGAGCGTTTAAGATCACAAATTGTGATCTTAAAGACCGGGCGTGGGGGGCATCGCAAATATCCGCCCTATGCCTTCACGGAACAGGGTGTCGCCATGCTCTCCAGCGTCCTGAACAGTCCGCGCGCGGTCCAGGTCAACATCGAGATCATGCGGACCTTCGTGTTGCTTCGGCAAATGCTCGCGTCGAACGAGGGCCTCGCCCGAAAGCTCGCCGCGCTGGAAAAGAAGTACGACGCACAGTTCAAGGCCGTATTCGACGCCATCCGCCAACTCATGGCTCCGCAGCAGCCCCCCAAGCGCCGCCAGATCGGATTCACCGGGGATAAACGTTGAATGGGCCAGAATCGCACCGTAGCGCCGGTGTCGCTTTGCAGGACCTGCTGTATCGCCAGTTCCGTCCGGAGCAAGTGCGGTTTGCCGGGTCGGGGCCTTTAATTGCCACTCCATTACTCAAGGAAGACAATCATGATCGAACGCTTCTTCTGTTCGTCCTTCAGGGCCGCTCTTGTTGCCTGCATGTTTCTCCTGCTGGCCGGTTTCGCGCCCATGGCCGTCTCGGAAACGCTGTCTATCAGCGATTTCGGCCTGCACCCCAACACCCGCGCGAACGCCGTGCCGGCGGTGAGGC
>CAIXUF010000222.1 GCA_903922535.1 Candidatus Hydrogenedentota bacterium | reverse complement strand
TGTTGGCGGCAACGACGTCAGCAAGGCCATGGCCGCCGCCTTCAACATTGATTTTTCCACTGCGGAAAGGCTAAAACGCGAGCGCGGTTTCGCGCCGACGGGCGATCCGCAGAAGGACGGCAAGGGCGGCGAGGTGATCGGCCAGGCGCTTCAGCGCCTCTCCTCTGAAATCATGCGTTCTTTCTCCTATTTCCGGTCCCTGCCGGGCGGTGGCCAAGTCAACCGTGTGGTGCTGAGCGGCGGCGGGGCGCGTTTGCGCAACCTGGTGCCGTTCCTGCAGCGCACACTGAATATGGATGTTCGGCTGGTTCAGCCACTCAAGGGGCTTGCCGCCATTTCCCCCGCGGCGGAAACGGTGAAGCAGTGCCCCGAGCAGGCTTGCGTGATTCTTGGCATGGCGCTGCGCACCTGCGAGCCGGTGCCGCTTGAGATCGACCTCATACCGCCGCGCGTCGTCGAGGCGGCGCGTCGCAAGGTGCAGGTACTGTATTGGGCGGTGTCCATCACGGCGCTGGTGTTCTCCGTGCTCTCCGTCGTGCCTGCGGCAAGAAATGCCAATCTGCAGGTCAAGGACCGCATAGAGCAGCTCAAGCAGGCCATTCGCGCCTATGACCCGGAACTGGTCCAGCACATCAAGGCAGGCAGTCCGCCGCCCCCGTCCGCGCTCAATGACCAGTTGGTCGGCTGGAAGAAACAGTTGCTGAATGTGCAGAACCAAGTTAACAGCCTCGACAAGGCGCGCCGCTGGCGGCGTTTCTGGCTCGATGAAATTGCCTTTGTGAACGAGGCCAGGCCATCGGGAAAAGGCATGTGGTTCAGTTCAGTGGAAACATCCCTGTTTCCGGAGAACAAAGGCAATCAGCCGGGCTCAGGACCGCCTGAACCGCGTTCCGGTGGAGCTGGCCGGGGAGCGGGCGCCAACGGGCCGGGCGGCGCCAAACAGGGAAACACGAGCATCGGGTTTCCGGGCATTGACTCGAAATCTAATGTCGCAGTTGGCGGCTCCCGACCCGGCGCCCCCCCCGCGGGCGGCGCAGGCGGCGGTGCCGGACCGGGACAGTCCCGCCAGAATGACGAAGCGATACAGGCGAGCATGCCCCTGCAAAACGGGCTGATTGTTCATGGTTTTGCGGAGTCCGACCAGGCCATTTCAGACTTCTTGGACGAGCTCAAGAGGGCGGCCACGCAGTTGCCCAATGGCATGTTCCTGAGCGCGGAAAAAGTGGTGTTTAGCGAGGCAAGCGTGCAAAAAGTGTCCTCGGACACGCTTTACAACGCCCCCGTGGATTCCGGAATTGCGGGAGGCGGACCCGGAGGCGGTCGTTCCGCCGGCGGAAATTACCAGCCAACGGCGCAGGGGGCGCAGGGACTCTTCTCCTTCACGGTGGAGGTGAAGTTCCGCCGCACCAAGAACCGGGTCGCGCCCGGCACGGAGGAGAAGCGCGGAGACAGGGCCAATACGGGATCTGTCCCGCCGCCGCCGACTCCCGCCGAGACGCCCAAACCGGCAGCCAATGCGACCCCAAACGGTAATGCCGCGGGGGGCAACCCGGCATGAAAAACAAAGGGCGCATAATAGAGATTGCCGCGCTGGTCGTCGTCCTGGGCGCCTTGGGGGCGGCCTATTTTCTCTACATACAACCCCAGTTTGAACAGTACAACAAGGACGAGAAACTGCGTGCCTCGCTTGAGGACAGTTACAAGTCGCTTTATGACACTTTCCAGGGATATCAACCCGAGTTGCTCATGACCGCCTGGCAAAACAAGCTTCAGCCATGGCGCAGCGCGCGGGATGAGCGGGCCGGATACTTCAACTACGGCGACTGGTACATCCATGAGAAACCGGGCAAGGACTCCCGCATGGTCAAGTTCTGGTACAGCGACACGGCCAACAAGATGGCCCAGGATTTCTACACGGAGCTGTACAAGAAATACGGGCGCTACGACACTTATCCCCAGGACCTGCGTGCCGCGGTCGGCGCAGCCACCGATCAGGAATGGCAGGGCCGCGACGTGACAGAGGACGAGGTTGTCCGCAATCTGGACAAGCTGGCCTACGGACTGTCCGCATGCCGTCTGCTCCTTAAGTACAATGTGCCGCAGGTGACCCAGCTCCGCCTGTGGTCTCCGCGCATCGCCGAAGAGTATGCGCTGATGCTGAAAGCGCAGACGGTTGGCCTGCAGTTCACCATCTCCGCGAAAGATCTTGTGAAAATGATGGATGATTTGCGCACCGGGGACCGCTATTTTTCGGTCGATGCGCTCAAGATCACCTATCCCTACATTGCCTACAACGTCGAGCCGCAGTTGCAGGTCTCGATGCTGCTGAGCCAGGCATGGTACCGCAAGCCCTTTGTCGAAAAAAGCGAGAGCGGCCAAGGTGCCGGCGGCGCGGCGAAGCCCGATGCCGGTGCCTCTGCGATGGTGCCGCCGCGGCCCCCCGCGCCGCCCGTGGAAGAGCCCGGCGCCTTGGGCACTGCTTGGAAGTGGTTCAAGAACAATATCCTTTACATTCACTGACAAGACCGAAAGGAACGGCCGAGGGCCGCTGAAAGGCAGCGTTGAGAGACAAGTTCATAAAGGCAGGCAACTGGCTTTGGTACGGCAAGGAACTGATAGTCCTTCTTGTGATGTTCGGCATTCTTGGGTACCGGGTCTATTGCGTGGTATATCCGCCGCCGCCGCCCAAGTGGCCTGCGCTGCCCCGGCCCCTGACCGAGCTGCCCACCGACCCGGCGGAGATGCAGGGCATAGAAATTCCCGGCGATCCGGCGCCCCGTCCGGCGATGGATGTTCCCGGAACCTACGCGACGCTGTATAACCGCAACCCGTTCTGGTATTATTCAGGCCAGCAGAAACAGGACACCAAGCAGGAGGTCTCCGCGGCGGACCTGAACATCACGGTGGTGGACGTTCAAAACGCCAACGGCCGCCTGCGGGCGAGACTGCGCACGCCAAGCGGCACGGCTTGGCACGTGGAGAACGACACGTTCGACAATTGTGAACTTCGGAAGATAGATCCCGACAACAATGCTGTGGAGATATACTCGGAGCGCTATGCGCGGACCTTTACCTTGTCAAAATAACGGCGGTCTGACACTGAGCGGCATGCCCGAAAGGTCTTGTGGCCAGAACCGCGGGAGGATGATAATGAGCACGCGTGACATACGGAACATCATGCTGAGCTGTGTCGCGGCTATGTTGCTGGCAGCCGTGCCCGCGCTGGCGCTTGCGGCGCCGGCAGGCGGCGCACAGCCCGCGGCAGCGGCCGGGACGCCCTCGGTCGTTCCACCGCCCGCCGAGTCAAGCGCCGCCGCGGCGCCTCCGCTTGCGGCGCCGCCCGGAGGGGCGGCCGCCGTGGAAGCAGCCGGCGCGTCGTCCACCGCGGGCGACGTCACGGGAATCTCCGAGGCGGAGCTGTATTTCAGGCGGGGTGTTGACCTCTACAAGCGTGACCTGTACCGGGAAGCGCTCACGGAGTTCAACCGCGCGCTTGCCCTCGATCCAAACCACCAGGAGGCGCGCCGCTTCCAGGAAAAGGCCAACGCGCGCCTTCAGCAGGCGCTCACGGGCGGAGACAGCCCCGCTTCGGCGCCGCCCGCCTTCGAGGCCATTGATCCCGACACGCTCACGAAGCAGGCCGAGACCGCCCAGTTGTCGGCCGACGAAGTGCGCCGCCAACGGGTGAAGAGCATGCTGGTCGACGCGCAGCGCTACATGGAGGCCGAACGCTACAGTGTGGCTGTCGAAATCTACCGCAATATCATGTTGATGGACCCCAACAATCCCGAAGCCAAGGAAGGGTTGCACAAAGCCACGATCGGCGCCCATGACATGGAGGGGAAGGAGTCCCAGAAGGGGGTGGACGAAGACAGGGCGATGATCCGCAACTATATCGAGAAGTCCAAGCGGCTGCCTGAGGGAGCGGACGCGCGCGGCATCAAGCCGTTCCGTTTCTCAGTGCCCCAGATTGAGGAGGAAAGCGCCCAGACCAAGGAAAAAACCGTCATCGAGTCAGTGCTCGAGTCACCTGTCAGCGTCGAGTTTGAAGACATTCATCTCAGCGAAATAGTGAGCTTCATTTCGGACAGTTGGGACATAAACATCGTTATTGACAACCGTGCCGTGGAGCCCCCGAAGAAGGTGCAGCCGCAGGCGGCCGCAGCCGCCGCGCCCGGTGGTCCGCCCTTTGGAGGACCTCCCGGGGCGTTTCCGGCTGCCGGGGGCGCTCCCGGTGGTTCCCCCTTCCCCGCACCCGGCGGCATGCAGGCAATGGGTGGAATGGGTGCGCAGCGTCCCGGAGTCCAAGGCATGGGCGGAATCGGCAACTTGCCCGGCGGCCCGGCAGGTCCCGGCGGTCCCAACGCGCAGCGCGGCGGCGACGGGGTCTATGGCTCCAAGTCCAGCGGCATTGTGCCCTACATCAACCTGAAGAACGTCAGCCTGGCCGAGGCACTGCAGGCGCTGTTGCGTCCCCTTGGTCTTGACTACTCGGTCCAGCCCGGATTCATCTGGATCAGCAAGCCCGACATCATTCGCCGCGAATCTTTCGAAAAGCTGGAAACCCGCTATTACGAACTGCGCAACGCCGGTTCTGAAACACTCTTCAAGCTTGTGCTTCGCAATCGCTTCGGCGGTATTAGCAGAGGCGGCATGGGCGGCATGGGCGGCATGGGCGGCGGCATGGGC
>CAIXUF010000221.1 GCA_903922535.1 Candidatus Hydrogenedentota bacterium | reverse complement strand
TAGCGCCGCGCCCATTCGCTCTCTTGCGCGTAGTCTTGCGCATGATTATCGTAATGCGCATAACCCTCGCAGACTGTGTCCGGATATGTGCGCCCCTCCAGGAAGTCGTCGAGCGTCAGCGTGATGCCCCCTCGTACGAACCGGCTTTCCCGGACACCCAACAGGGGCGCAAGCGAACAATAATGCCGCGACTCCGAAAAAGGTCCCTGGCTCCAGATACTTCGCCGACCCTCGAAGTGTGCCCGCGAATACTCCAGCGTGTCGGTAGGGTCCATCCATCCAACATCAAAGTTCGCAAACGTCAATTTGCCATCTTCGAGCAGACTGGGCGTATAGCTGTAGGGCTGCGGAAAGCCGTCGCCCGCGCGACCGAAATGGAACGCGGCCCCGGCCGCCGTAGCCACATCGCCGTCACCGGTGGCATCAATCGCCACGGCACAGGGGAAAACGTGATACCCGTCCGCAGCGGCAGACAAGATGGCGGTGACGCGGTTGTCTTCCTTGATAACGCCGAAGACTGTCTGTCCGGTCACATTCTTCGCACCGAGCTTCTCCAGCGATTGCGACAACGTCTGTGCCTTGCCGACTGGATGGAAGCCGTGCGCGACGCTGCCCAGCGCCGCCGCGGCCACATCAACCGCCTGATTTAACGGGGTCTGCAATCCGCCGCCGAGACCAAACCAGTAGAGATGTACGCGGCCCACGGTGCCGATCCCGCCGGGGAGCGGCAGCGCATCCAGCGCGGTTACACGTGCCCGTAGTTCCGCCGCCGCCAAGGCCGCGAACGAACCACCGGTGCCGCAACCTGCCACCACGACGTCCTGCTCCGCATGCAGCATGGCGTCCACCGCTGGAAGCGTGATGCACGGCAAGTCGCGGTCCGGTGCTGCAGACAGTTCCGACGTCACGATGATCTTCGTGTTCGCGGTGACGCGTGCAACAGGGAATCGTTTCGGCGAACGCGGCGGCGTCAAACTCTCCGCTGCGGTTTCAGCGCACGCGATCTCTCCTGCCAGGTCTGCGGCCAGGGCCAATGGATACAGGCCTGTACCCCGCAGTTCGTCGAAGTTGACGCTTGCCGGGTCATACTGGATGCGACACGCAGGTGACACATCCACGATCCCGCAGTTGGCAAATTCCGGTCTGAGATTCCGCAAGCATTCCATCACGCCGCAGGCCGCATCCAAGGTTCGCCGTCGCACATCGGACATGGAGAGACCGGGATCAACGGGCACCTGAAACCACAGAATCGCCTCCCTGGTCCAGACTGCGGCTGTGGCGGAAACCGTGTTCCCGGCAATGTTCAGTCTGGCCGGCACGGCAAAATCCATATGCCCGGACGGAATCTCCGCCCCGTACACGTATATGCGCTGCTCGGCCGTCACCATCCGGGCATCCGGCTGTGCGAGCGCCTGCCGCGAGAAATGACGGGCTGGTGTGGCATCCACCACGAGTGGCGCACGGATCGCTTGGCGCCCACTCTTGCCGACCACCTCTACGCCGATAAGCAGTCCATCGGCGTTGCGCAACGGACGCGTAGGTTGAACCCGGACCAAGGCGCTGATACCGGCTTCCGTCACCAGACGGTCGAAGGCAAGAGTTGCCACGAAGACATCGACCTGATCCCCCTTGCAGGCGTTGCGTGTTGCGCACAGCTCCCGAATGCGTTGGGACAAATTTTCTGCCGGTATTTGCGTCAGCCACATCTGGCTGACTTCCGTGCCCAGCGTCGGGCCCGGTTCGACCAGACAGGTCTTTAGACCGCGCTTCGCCAGTGCCAGGGCGAGCGAGACGCCCGCCAGACTGGCACCCAGCACGACCACGTCTCCGTCCCACAGAACGGTTGATTCCCTCTGCGCCAGTTTCACGTGTGTGGTGGCCATCGCTCTTCTTCCTCAAGCACGGTCTTGCGTGGCGTGCTCATGCGTGCAGGCCTGCAAGGTCAGCCCGACAAACGTGCGGGTATTGTCGCACCTGCAGCAGAACGGGGCAACTGCAGAACATTGTATGTTTGATGTTCCCTGCATGCGATCATCATGTCTACCGCTATGCCGTGGCCGTCAAAACGAAGCGGCGCCAAGCCTGCATGATCAGCCATTGGCCGGGGGCGTTGGGGTGGATACCGTCGAACAGCCAATAAGCCGG
>CAIXUF010000220.1 GCA_903922535.1 Candidatus Hydrogenedentota bacterium | reverse complement strand
TTGACAGGAAGGACCGGATGAAAAGAATGGCACGCCGGTTGACCCGTATTCGTGCAGTGTTCCGGCTGAAACGTGGAGAGGCTCTTTTCTCAGACGAAGACGGAAGGAGGGTGAATCATGACGGGAATCGTCGTTTTGGCCGTGACGCTGTTCCATGGGGTGCTTCCGGCTCCCGAGGAATTCGCGGAGCGTGATGCATGGGCGACCGTGAATTTTCAGGGTGGAAACGGGCGTGACGCGACGCCGTTCCTGTCATTCACCCTTGATGGACACCCCTCTTCGGACTTCCTTCAGCAGTGGAGTCTGGAGCGGAGCACGAAAGAACTTGACGCGTTCCGAACGCAACACACCCTGGTTTACAGGGAACCGCGGGGGGCGCTTTCGGTGCGCTGCGAGGGTGTGGTTTGGAAGGATTATCCCACGCTGGAATGGACGGTGCATTTCAAGAACGAGGGTTCCGCGGACACGCCGCTTATCGAGTCCATTCAGGCGATTGACACGGTTTTCAGCCGCGGCGCGCAGGGGGAGTTCCTGCTGCATCATCATGTCGGCGACAAGTGCTCGATAGACAGTTTTGCCCCCGTGCAGACGGTCCTGGAGCCCGGCACCTCACGGCAATTTGCGCCGGACGGGGGCCGGGCGTGCAGCGGCGCGTGGCCGTACTTCAACGTGGAGCGCGCATCAGAGAAGAAGGGCCTGATCCTTGCCGTGGGTTGGCCGGGACAATGGGCGGCACAGTTCACGCGGGACGGCGGCGCGAATCTTCGGATCCGGGCGGGCCAGGAGCTGACCCATTTTGTGCTGCACCCCGGTGAGGAGGTGCGTACGCCGCTGATTGCGGTGCAGTTCTACAGCGGGGACTGGATTCGCGCGCAGAATATCTGGCGCCGGTGGATGCTTGAGCACAATTTCCCGAAGGATCACGGGAAACCGCTGTCTCCGAAGGTGGGTTCGGCGAGTGTGCAGGAATATGCGTTCAACTGCACCCAGCAGGGGGACATCGAGTTCATTGATCGCTGCGGGGAGGCGGGCATTTCCCTGAGTTACTGGTGGATGGATGCGGGCTGGTATGTCAACGACGGCAAGGGCTGGCCGAAGGTGGGGACGTGGGAAGTGGACCGGCAGCGTTTTCCGGGCGGTCTGAAGTCGATTTCGGAGCACTGCCATTCAAAAGGCGCCGAATTGCTGGTGTGGTTTGAAGTGGAGCGGGTTTCGGCAGACTCATGGATCGCGAAGAATCACCCGGAATGGGTTCACGGCGGCACGGGGGGCGGGCTGCTCAAAATGGATGAACCGACGGTGGTGCAGTGGATTACCGACCACATTGACAAGATGATCTCGGACGAAGGGATCGATTTGTACCGTTCGGACTACAATATTGATCCGCTGAAGTTCTGGCGGGCGAACGACGCGGAGGATCGGCAGGGCATCACGGAGATGCGGTACATCGAGGGGTATCTGGCCTACTGGGACGGGCTGCGCAGCCGCCATCCCGGGATGCTGATCGACTCGTGCGCCAGCGGCGGGCGGCGCGATGATCTGGAAACAATGCGGCGTTCGGTGCCGCTGCTTCGCACCGATTTTGAACAGTCCCCGGAGGGCAACCAGTGCGCCACCTATGGATTTGATCTCTGGCTGCCTTACCATGACAGTGTGAACTGGGAGAATGCCCCGTATAACTTCCGCAGCAATATCGCCCCGTTCCTGCAACTCAATTGGGATGTGCGCAAGAAGGATTTCAACTATGAGCAGGGCCGGAAGTTTCTTGAACAGTGGCGGAACACGGTGACGTATTACTTCGGGGACTTCTATTCGCTCAGCGACTACAGCACGGAAAACAACGTGTGGATGGCGTGGCAGTTTGATCGGCCGGATTTGGATGGAGGTTTGGTGCAGGCATTCAGGCGGCCCAACGCGCCCTATGTTTCGGCGCAGTACCGGCTTAGGGCATTGGATCCGGACAGTGAATATACGGTCACGAATCTGGACGGTGGAGAGGGCCGGCTCATGGGGCGGGAGTTGATGGAAAACGGACTGGTGATCCAAATGATGAAACAACCGGATGCCGCGCTGATCATGTATCAGAAAGTCAGGCAATAGAAAAGGAGGAGGTGTCTCATGGATTTGGTTTGGACGGGGTTATGGTAAACAGGAAGCCGGTTTCGTGAGGCGGGCGCGGCGCGTGCCTGCCATGTTTGCACTGGCGGTGGCATTGGTGGCCTGGGGCATGGCGCCGGTTTTCATCCGGGGGCTCCGCAATGCCTACGATCCGTACACGCAGGCGTTCATCCGGTATTTCTTTGGCACGGCGGCCCTGTGCGCCCTGTGCATGGTGGTGTTTCGCGGCGAATTCCTGGGGCTGCTTCGGCGGCCCGGTCCGCTTATGGGAATGGCCTGCGTCAACATTGTGCATCAGTTGACGTGGACGCTGGGATGTTACCGCGCGTCCGCCACGCTGGCGCAGTTGATCACGCAGACCGGTGTGGTGTTTGTGATTCTTTTGAGTTTTGTACTGTTCCGCGACGAACGCCGCGTGATCCGCAGTCCACTTTTCCTGGGCGGCACCGTGCTCAGTTTTGCGGGCATGACGGCGCTGCTGACGGGGGGAAGAGGCCCTGCCGGTTCTGTTGATGCGTGGACGGCCATGCTGCTGCTGGTTCCCGCCCTTTGCTGGGCGGTGTATGTGGTCTGGGCGAGACGGCTCGTCATGAATTGCCATCCCGTTCCGATGTTTGCCGTGCTGTCGATATTCATCACGCTGGGCACGGGCGTCATAGCCTGCGTCTTCGGCAGACCCGCCTGTATTATGGAAGCGGGCGCGGGGATCACCGCGCTGACCCTTTTGTCGGGGATTCTGCCGATTGCGACCGCCCATCCCGCGTTCCATTTTGCGCAGAAGTACCTGGGTTCCGCGTTTTGCAGCAGCAGCAATCTCTTCTCCCCCGCCCTGACTTACCTGTTTGCGACGATCTTTCTTGACGACCCGCCGCTGACACCGGTGCAATGGGGCGGCGCCGTTGTGCTGCTTTCTGGCACGATCATGGTGGTGCGGACGGACTCGCCGCGGTCCGAACCGGTTGCGGACACGCCCTGAAAGTTCAAATGAACGGGCGGTGGTGTGCGGGAGACCGGCTAGTCGTATGTGCGCAGGTAGGGGGACGGCTCCGGTTTCGATGTCACCGCGTCTCCCGCGAACACGCTCAGGAAGACCGTGGGCCAGCGGTTCGCTTCGAGCCGAATGATTCGAAAAGCGCCTTGTATGTCCGGTGTTTCGGCGGCGGGAAACGCATACCGCGTCTTGGTTCCCTTGTTTCCCCGGCCGCTGACGATGGCGTTGTGGCTGAGGACGACGCCGTCCTCCGTGCGTTCCCATTCGATGTTCGAGGGCGCGCAGAGGATGCCGATGCCGTTGCCTTGGGCGTCGGTGATGGCCAACAGTTCCACCCGCGCGCGGTTTCCTTCAAAGTAGAGGCCGTCCGCCGACACATGATGGATGCCGTGTTGGGATGCCTCATCGGTGCCCGGATAGGAATAGTAGGGTCCATCGCCGAGCCAGCGGAATTCCGTGAGGTTCGGGTCGAGGCGCAGTGAGACCCCGGCCGCCAGGAAGAGACCGGTGGCCTGATCGGGCACGAGATCATATGCCACATCGAGCCAGCCGCGCGGGTCTTCGCGAAGGTCTAATCTTCCCGTTAGCGCCTGTCCATCCTTGTCAAGACGCGGATAGCGCGCCCGTATGCGCCAATCCCGCGTTCGCGCGCCATCCTTGACGGACACCCGGCAGTCGTCCGGCGAAGCGGGCAGGAGCCAAGGCTCCCAGAAGAAATCGGCGCTTTTATACAGGCGCTGCCTGACCTGGCGTTCCGCCATGGTTGGCCGCCTGCCCGCCCGCGCCCAGGGGCCTTCCAGAATGGGGAGATTGGATCCCATCGCACCGGCGAGCGCGAAACGGCCCGATTTCCGGTCCATGCGCATCTTCAAGGGAGGCAAGTTCCCGGCACCGGCATCACCGCGTTTGGTCCGCAGATCATTCTCCAACAATTTGCGGTAATTGATCGGGCCGGTGGCGGGCGTCAGGCGGATGATGTGCTCGTCGATGGGTGCGCCGGAGGCGTCCTTGGACGCGATTTCGAGCCGGCAGTCGTTGTGATCGGCGTCGTTGGGGAGGGTCAGTGTCAACGGGACGGTGCCGGTTTGATGCGGTGCGAGGGTGATCTCCAGGGAACCTTCGCCGACGGTGGACTGGTTCTCAAGGAGGCGCCAGTGGAACTTGTCCGCCGCCAGATCGGTGAAGTCATACCGGTTGCCCACGGTGAGCATGATGGTTTGTGTGCCGGGTCCCACGGCGAGCGAGTGTTCCATAAACTGTACAGGTGAGAACACCGCCCGGGTCTGCCAGTAATCCACCTGCGGCCGCCGGTCGGCGTAGACGATTCCATCGGATCCCATGTTGCCATAGCTGTCCATCAGGCGCTGCGGCGCAAGGTAAACCTTTCCCTCAAGGGGGTGGCCGGCGTCCGCCTCGAATTCGCCGGGCTTTGCATCCCGATAGACGCCCTGGTCGCACCAGTGCCAGATGCAGCCGCCCGCGAGGTGGTTGTTGCGCCACATGGTGTCCCACAGGGGGCGCAGCCCTTCGAAGGCGTTGCCCAGCGCGTGGCAGAATTCTGTTGCGAGCACCGGCCGGTTCAACTTCTGGGCCCAGGCGTCGAGTTGTTTCTCTGAGGGATAGTGGGGCGCGAAGATGTCGATGAAGTCGGGCAGCGTTTCGGCCACTTTTACCGCGTAGCTGTTCATCTCCGGCAGGCACACCGGCCGGGTCGGGTCCAGCGCCTTTACCCGTTTGACGGTTTCTTCCACCAGCGGCGTGTAGGGGTTCTCATTGCCAATGCTCCATAGGATGACCGAGGGATGGCTTCTGTCGCGCAGAACGGTGGCGTCCGCCCGCGCCAGCAGGTCGGTCTGGTAGGAGGGATCATCCAGATGAATGCCGTCCCCGCCGAAAGGCACTTCGCAGATGACGTAAAGACCCTTTTCGTCGCACAGATCGATGAACCGCCTTTCAGGCGGGTTATGGGAGCTGCGAATCGCGTTGATGTGGGCGGCCTTCATCAGGGCGATGTCTTCCTGTTGGCGTTCTTCGCTGAGGACGCGCCCCGTCGCCGGATCTGTTGTGTGGCGGTTCACCCCGTGCAGTTTGATGGGGGTTCCATTGAGCTTGAGCACGCCGTCGGCAATGCTTACCGTCCGAATGCCCACCGCCCGGTGGAGTTCCTCAATGGTGCCGGCCTTGTCTTTGAGTGTCACCGTGAGGCGGTACAGATACGGGTACTCGGCGGTCCACAACCGGGGCGTGTCCACCGGAATCGTCCCCGTGGTCTCCCCCGGCTTGAGCACCGGCGTTTCGAAATCACCGGCACTGTTGCCCTCCGCATCCCGAAGCTCGCCGCGCAACGAAAGTCCAGGGGTGAAAAGCGTTCCCTGGAAGGCCGCGATATCCGCGCGCACGCGTACTTCGGCGGGGTTGCCGGCGGTGGTGAGAACCGAAAGATCGCCCAGGTGAATATTGGGCCGGGAGATCAGCGTGACATCACGAAATATGCCCGACAACGCCCAATCGTCGTGGCAATCGAACTCATACCCATGGGAACGTTTGGTGACCCGAACCGCCAGCGTGTTTTCCTGGTCCGGCTTGAGCCAGGCCGAAATGTCAAATTCGCGCGGTGTGAACGCGCTTGCACCGGAACCGGCGAGGCGGCCGTTTATCCAGAAGTCAAAGCCGAACAAC
>CAIXUF010000219.1 GCA_903922535.1 Candidatus Hydrogenedentota bacterium | reverse complement strand
GTTTCCGATGACCGCCGGCGCGTTTGAAATTGAATGTGAGAAGTCGAAGTAGCGAAGAACAGGGACTGGCGAAAAACAGGGACTGACTCGCCTTTCGGTAGTTTGAAAGGCGTGTCTGTCCCTGCTTTTCGCGGCATTCTAGCGGCAAAAGGATAAGATGCCGTCAGTATGACTCACCACAATATCGAAAGGGTTTTGCCATGCGAAAGGCGGTGCTTGAGGCGGCGGACACGCTGGTTCTGCGCGATTCGGAAATGCCTGAAGTTGGCCCAGACTCCGCGCTGCTGCGCGTCGAATCTGTGGCGATATGCGGGTCCGATGTTCGCATTCTCCACCACGGCAATCCGCGCGTGAAGTTCCCGGCCATTATGGGCCATGAGGCCGCCGGCGTGATCGCGAAGGTGGGCGCAAACGTCACCCGCTTCAGGGAGGGTGACCGCATCGCCGTCGGCGCCGATGTGCCCTGCGGGCTTTGCCGCTGGTGCCGCGACGGCAAGGGCAACAACTGCGAGATCAACTACGCCGTCGGCTACCAGATCCCCGGCGCGTTCACGCAGTACATGGAGCTCACGCCGCTGCTGATCAACGAGGGGCCGCTGACGCCCTTCTCCGACAAGATCAGTTTCGATCAGGCCGCGCTCGCCGAGCCGCTCGCCTGCGGCATCAACGGGCTTGAACTGGTTAACATGTCGCTCGGCAAGACCGTGGTGCTCATCGGCATGGGGCCCATTGGCTGCATGATGATTGATTTGGCCCGCGCCATGGGCGCGGTGAAGGTCATCGCTGTGCAGCGCAGCAAGAAGCGTATGGAAATCGCGAAGAAGTACGGCGCGGATGTGTACATCGATCCCAGTGCGGAGGATGTGGTCGCGCGGTGCAAGGCGGAGACCGGGGGAGAGGGTCCCGACGTGGTTATCACCACCTGCGGTTCCGTCGAGACGCACGAGCAGGCCATCGAGATGGTCGCCCACCGCGGTTATGTGAATTTGTTTGGTGGCCTCCCGAAAGACACGCGCCCGCTCAGCGTGCTGTCGAACACCATCCATTACAAGGAATGCTTCGTGACCGGTTCGCACGGCAGCACGCCGCGCCAGCACCGCATTGCCGTCGAACTCATTGAGCGCGGCATCGTCCGCGTTGATCCCATTATCACCCACACCTTCCCGCTTTCCCGGATACATGACGCGTTTGCCGCCATGGAATCCCGCGACGGCATGAAGGTCATCGTGCATCCGCACGGCGAGTAGCGGAAGCGGAGTGACACGCGTGAAGCCTACCGCGACAGTGCTGCTGGTTTTGGCCGGTCTTGCCGGGTGCGCCATGCACGCCGCGGAACTGCCGCTTCAGCGACTGGTCGACACGCCGCTGCGCGACACCTCCGTTTGCCTGGGACCCGACGGTACCTATTATCTGACAGGAACCGTCGAGCCGTTCTTCGGCTACAACAATGAGATCCAGTTGTGGAAGTCGCCGGATCTGAAGCGCTGGGAAGCGCTCGGCAAGGTGTGGAGCTACGGCGAAAGTCCCTGGCACAAGCCCTACCTCGAAAAGAAAATGTCCCTGTGGGCACCGGAGATCCACTACCTCAAAGGCACGTTCTGGCTGACCTACAGCATGCCCGGCTGGGACGGCACGGCCGAGACTTCGGGGAGCGGCCTGCTCAAGAGCACCACAGGCAAACCGGAAGGCCCCTATGTGGATGTGCAGCCGGGAGAGCGGCTGGGCGATGAGATTGATGCGTCGCTTTTTGAAGATGACGACGGCGCGGTGTACTTCGTCTGGCACAGCGGCAAGATCGCGCGCATGAAACCGGACATGTCCGGCCTCGCCGAGCAGTACCATTGGCTGAAAACCACCGCTGCCGACGCTGACCCCAAACACCACTCTGATCTGTGCAAGAAGATCTTCAGTCCCGATTCATTCAACCACGTTGGTTATGAGGGCATGTATTTCTTCAAGACCAACGGCCGGTATTACTGGACCGGCGCGGAGAACATTAACGGCCATTACGACTGCATGGTTGCCACGTCTGAGAATATCCACGGCCCGTATGGTGCGCGATACGTCGCCGTGCCCGACGGCGGGCACGTGACCTTCTTCAAAGACGCAAGAGGTGACTGGTGGTCCACTTTCTTCGGCACCGACAAGAGCGCGCCGATTGTGCAGACGCCTGCGATAGTGCCGATGTCCTTTGACAAGGACGGCACGTTGACAGTGGACCACGGACGGTTGGGCAAAGCCGCCTCCAAGTAGACGACGCGGGATTATCGAACTGTAGTTGTTTGCCCGATATTGCCTTCCTGTGTCGCCTCCCCGCTTTTCACCCGGCACCGTATCCCTTCCATTTCAATGTCCATCGTCTTGCCGCGCAGCTTCAGTCCGCGCAATGCCATGTGCCTCGTGAATGCGGGCAGGTGGGGCGAGACCGACACGCTGCCGTCGAAGTTCGGCGCCGCGCCGAACAGGCCAAATATGATCCCCTGCGTGCCGGCCACGCCGTCTCCCATGCATTGCAGCGGCGTGTCGCGGCGGTAGTCCTGCTTGTCCGCCACGATCGAGTCGCCCCAATAGGGCAACCGGGCGCCCCACCACAGCACGCGCCGCAACAGGTCGTCCGCCGTCCCGGCACGTCCGCAGTTGTAGAGCCGTTCCATGATTTGCGGAACAAAACTTGTGCAGATGCCGGGGCCGCCGTTGTCGATGTCTGCCACGTCATAGGCGGGGTCCTGCTTGGCCAGGCTGTGCAGGCCGTATTCGGACAGGAACTCCTTTTCATTGATGTGCGACAGCAGGCCCGCTTCCTCTTCCTTGTCGAGGACGGGACTGTTGAACAGCTTGAACAACTGCACCGTGTAACGCGTGTCGAGATCCCCCTTGTCATTGCGGAAGCGGAACCAGCGCAGATCGGCGTCCCAAAGTTCTTTCTTCAGCACCTTGGCCAGTTCGGCGGCGCGTTCGCGCAGTGCCGGCATTGGCTTGCCGACGACGTCACACAGTTCGGCCGCGCGCAGGTAGTTCATCACGCGCCGGCCGTTCAGGTCGGGCATCACATGGTTGTAGGGCAGGCCCCTGCGCAGTTCAAGGTGGCTGTTTGACGGGCCGTAGTCTATCAGGGCCACGGGCTTGTTCACATCGTCCCCGTGCAGCGCATTGAACATGACCCAGTCAAGGACAGTCTTGTCGCCGACGGTTTCCGCGAGGAACGCCATGTCGCCGGTGATCTTCACATAGTAGTAGATGAGCCCGATGATCTTTTCCTGATTCACAGGATACCACGGGCCGAACGCCTCGCCGGTGACCGGGTTAAATGCGAAGTGCTGCGTGATGTCACCGCGCAGGAACTGCGCGATATGGGCGCGCATGGCCGCTGGATCAAACAGCGGCAGGACCTCCCACACCTCGCCAAAATTCCACAGGTAGTCGCACACACAGCCGCCCTTCACGCTGCCCGTGCTGTAGTAGGGATTCAGCACGAACCCAGGCAGGTCCCAGCGGTTCGTCAGCAGATGCACCAGCGACCGGTTGTACCAGGCCACCAGCGCGGCATTATCGGACTCCAACCGGGGGAGGCGCGTGAACAGGTCGTCCGCGCGCTGTTCCCAGGCGCTGCGCGTGGCGGTTAACGCCCCTTGCGGGTCGCGCAGCATGTCCGCGCATGCGGACTGGGCCTCATCGGTGGTGCCGGCGGCGAAGGCGGCGCAAAAGACGCGGTTCGCGCCCGGTGCGAGTTCAAGCGATTGCGGCACGTCCCTGCCGAATCGCACCCGCAGTTCAATGCCGTCATGCTCCAGCGCGTCGCCGCCGCTTTCGGGCCGTCCAAACTCCCACACGTTGGTTTGCGCCAGCCCTCCGGACACTGTGAAAGTGAACGGAACGGACACGGGTTTGTCGGTCGGGTTGGTGGCCGTGATTGACACGATGCCACCGCGCACTCTATCCACGAGGGTAATGGCGCACGTGAAGTCCAACCCTTCCGCCGCTCCGTGCTCGGTCACCGTGAACGGCAACCACGCGTAATCCGACACGGGAATGGTCTTGCCGTTGATGCGCGGCTCGATGAGCAGGTTGGACGCCGCATAGGGCGGTGACCAAAACCCGCCGACTGAACCGAGCCGCCGGTGGTTCACCCCCACGGTCGCCATACCGTTGACGATGCCGAAATGCTCCTCTTCCATCAGATTCTGGTTGCCGTCAAGGGAGAAAAAGTCCAGGGGACTCACAGCCGCGGGCGCTCCGGCAGAAAGGGCGGCGGAAAGAACCATGATAACCCATGCGAGCTTCATTTCGTCTCCTTCCGCCGCCGTGTTGCGTCATGCGTCGGCGGTCAGTTTCCACAGGCACGACAGGGGCACCGCGTGGATGTTCTCCCGGATGGGCACCACCGTGTCGCCGCCGTACAGGATCACGCCGCGGACAAAATCGTCCCCGGCCAGTTCAGACAACGTCACCAAACCATGCGTGTCCGTCGGGGAAACGCTGGCCGTGGCTTTCACTTCCACGCCGACAATGCGGCGTCCGCCCGGCGCCTCCAGGACGAAGTCCACCTCCTGGCCGTCATGGTTGCGGAAGTGGAGCACGTGCGGGCGCGTGTCGCTCCAGCCGCGCTGCTTCATCAGTTCCAGAAACACGAAGTTCTCCAGCAGTGCGCCGCGCAGCCGCGGGTGCTTCTGGAACCGGTCCGGCCGCATGTCCGTCAGGTAGGCAAGCAATCCCGTGTCGCCCATGTACAGCTTCTCGGTCTTCACAAGACGCTTGGCGCGGTTGGTGAACCACGGCTGGACCGTGCGGATCAGGAACGTCGCGTGCAGCAGCGCGAAATAGCGCCGCAGCGTCGGCAGCGACACACCCGCGTCGCGCGCCAGATCGGCGTAGTTCAGCAGCCCCGCGGCGCGCTCCGCCACCAGCGACATCAGGTGCGGCATCTCGGCCAGTCCGGCGATGTTGACCAGATCGCGCACGTCCCGGGACAGGATGGTCTGCACGTATCCGTCAAACCACGCCGTGCGCCGGGGGCCGTCCCTGCGGGACACCGCCTCCGGAAAACCGCCCGCCAGCGCCAGCGGCACCCAGTCCACCGGTCCGGCGCCATGGACCGCCTGCCGGGCGCGGTCGGCGAAGTCGTCCGCGAAGACCGCATCAACGAAGGCGTCGCGCACCCCGTTCAACTCGCCCTGTGACAGCGGCCACAGGTCCAAGATCTCGACCCGGCCCGCCAGCGCGTCGGAGAACTGGGGGAGACTGCGCACATTGGCCGAACCCGTCAGCAGGAAGCGGCCGGGACGCCGGTCCCGGTCCACGCTGGCCTTGATCGCAATCAGCAGCTCCGGCACCCGCTGCGCCTCGTCGATCACCGCCCGGTCACCCAGGCCGCTCAAAAAACCGGCGGGATCCTGGGTTGCGTTGGCCAGTGCGGTCAGATCATCCAGCGTCACATAATCCGTGTGGAAGATGTCCTGCGCCGCCTGGCGCGCCAGAAAGCTTTTGCCGCTTTGCCGTGCGCCATGCAGCAGGATCACCGGTGTGTCCTGCGCTGCGATAGTGATTTGTTTGCTGATATTTCGGTGAAACATGGCTTTTTATTTTCCGATATTTGTTCAGCAGATGAACGAATATCGGTCATACTATAACCGAATATCGGGAAAAAGTCAAGGGGTAATCGAATCAGGGCGAACGCATCTAAAACTACGGAATAGTGGATTTTCTCTTTTGCCGGGTTATCCCCCCTTTCTATCCTGCTTTTTCTTGTCCCGTTCTTTTCGCGTGGCGCGGATGATCTCTTCGGCGTACTGCTCTGCCAGTTCG
>CAIXUF010000218.1 GCA_903922535.1 Candidatus Hydrogenedentota bacterium | reverse complement strand
TGGTCGATGTGTTCGACAATATGCTGTTGATCAAAGAAACGCCCGGCTATGCGCTCTTCGAGCCGGTACCCTTCCGCAAGTCCATGCGTCCGCCCGTTGTTCCCGACAAGGTGAAGCCGGGCGACAAAGAGGCCACGGTGTACGTTGCCGATGTCTACCGGGGCCAGGGCATGAAGGGCGTGCCGCGCGGCATCGTCAAGAATATGCGTGTGTACGAAGTCTACTACACCTATCCGCAGATGGGCGGCCACATCAACATCGGCGTCGAGGGGCCGTGGGACGTGCACCGCATCCTGGGCACGGTCCCGATCAACGAGGACGGATCGGTCTACTTCAAGATACCGGCCAACATTCCCGTTGCGCTCCAGCCACTGGACGCCGACGGCCGCGCGGTGCAGCTCATGCGCAGTTGGTTCGTGGGCATGCCCGGCGAAAGTGTTTCCTGTGTGGGCTGCCACGAGCGCCAGAACACGACCCCGCCGGCCGCGGCCACCCAGGCGTCGCGCCAGGAGGCGGTGGACATCACCCCGTGGAAGGGACCGGCGCGCGGCTTCAGTTTCAAGCGCGACGTGCAGCCCGCACTCGACAAGTTCTGTGTGGGCTGCCATGACGGGCAGCGCGAGCAGGACGGCAAAAAACTGCCGGACTTCACCCGCCACGAGCGAAATGGGGCGAACAACTTCACGCACTCCTATCTGGCGCTGCATCCTTTCGTGCGCCGGCCCGGGCCCGAGAGCGACTATCACGTGCTCAAGCCGAGAGAGTTCGGGGCAAGTACGAGCGAGCTAATCCAGATGCTCGAAAAGGGCCACCACAATGTGAAGCTCGACGCGGACGCGTGGGACCGGTTGTACACCTGGATCGACCTCAATGTGCCCGATCACGGCACTTGGGCGGAACAGCATGAGATTCCGGGCAATTTCCACGCGCGGCGGCTGGAAATGCGCACCCTTTACGCGAACCGTCCCGAAGATCCCGAAATCATTCCGGCGCTGGACCAGACGCCGATCGCCTTCGTCGCACCCGAACCGGAGCCCACGGTGAAGAAGCAGAATTTCAAGGGCAACGGCTGGTCTTTCGACGCGCAGACCGCGTCCGCCCGCCAAAAGACCCTTGCCCCGGAGGTGAAGCGCACGGTGGACCTGGGCGACGGTACAACGATGGACCTTGCCCTCATTCCCGCGGGCAGCTATGTCATGGGTTCGGCGGACGGATGCGCGGATGAGCAGCCACAGACCAAAGTGCAGGTTGACGAGCCCTTCTGGATGGGCACGGTCGAGGTGACCAACGCCCAGTACCGGCAGTTTGACCCGCAGCACGACAGCGGCTACATCGATCAGGCCAACAAGGACCACACCACGCCGGGCTATTCGGCGCAGGCGCCGAACAATCCGGTCATCCGCATTTCATGGACCGAGGCGATGGCATTCTGCCGCTGGCTTTCGGAGAAGACCGGACAGACGGTTTCGCTGCCCACCGAGGCGCAGTGGGAATGGGCCTGCCGCGCCGGGTCGGACACGCCGTTCTGGTACGGCAGCCTTGACGCTGACTTCTCGAAGAGCGCCAATCTGGCGGACCAGTCCATAAAGCTGCTGGCGGTGGCGGGAATCAATCCGCAGCCGATCGCCAACCCCTCGCCGTTCGATGCATTTCTTCCCAGGGATGACCGGTTCGACGACGGGGCGAGGATCGTGACCGAGGTGGCGAAGTACCAGCCCAATCCGTGGGGCCTGTATGACATGCACGGCAACGTGGCGGAGTGGACCTTATCCTCCTACCGTCCCTACCCGTATGCCGAGAATGACGGCCGCAACGGGCTGGATGGCGCGGAGAAGAGGGTGGTGCGCGGCGGTTCATGGTTTGACCGGCCGTTCCGGGCCACCTCGTCCTACCGTTTGGCCTACGATTCGTGGCAGACGGTGTACAATGTCGGCTTCCGCGTCATCATGAAGGCCCAAAACGTCGCCAAAGTTGCCCGTCGGCAACGGTAGCCGAATTTCAAAGACAGTGGCGGAGATCATGCGTGCATAGACGGATTCGGACATGCGGGGTGCTGGCTGCGCTGGGCGCGGCGCTGCTGGGCAGCGTTGCGGTCACCGCGCAGGTTCCCGGCGTTCCGGGTCACGCCGAGTGTGCCGCGTTGCGCGCCGCCGTGACGGATTTGACGGCGTCATTTCCGGACCAATACGCGCGCGGCGGCGCGTTTCTGGAGGCACTTGCGGCGCTTGAGGCGCGCCTTGACGCGGCCGCGCCGGCGCAGGCCGATATTGACGCTTTTGCGCAGCTCCAACGTGAGGCGCTGACGGCCAATCCGCTGGTCAGCGGCCACCCCGTCCTCTTCGTGTCCCGCCATCAGTACAAGCCCGACCACCACAACACGGAAACGATGTTCCAGACGGGTGAAATCAACACGTCCAGCTTCGAGGGCGGCGCGGCGCTGAAGTTGATCGACTTTGCGCGGGGCGGGGAGACGAAGACGCTGTTGGAGACAACAGCAGGCAGCCTGCGCGATCCCGAGGTGCATTTTGACGGGGGAAGGGTCATCTTCTCGATGCGCAATGGCATCGAAGACGACTACCACATCTGCGAAATCAACGCCGATGGAACCGGATTGCGGCCGCTCACTTCGGCGAAGGGTGTCACCGACATCGACCCGCTTTACCTTCCCGACGGCGACATCATCTTTTCCTCGTCGCGCGAGCCGAAGTACTGCATGTGCAACCGGCACATCATGTGCAATCTGTATCGCATGGACGGCGACGGGGCGAACATCAACCAGATTGGCAAGAGCACCCTGTTTGAGGGGCATGCCGCGCTCATGCCCGACGGGCGCATACTTTATTACCGGTGGGAGTACGTGGACCGGAACTTTGGCGAACTCGTCCGGTGCGTGGTGGTTCGGACGGCCGCACCGGTGCGCCGCGACGACGGCAGCTACATCCGGTTCGACAACAGTGCGGTGGTG
>CAIXUF010000217.1 GCA_903922535.1 Candidatus Hydrogenedentota bacterium | reverse complement strand
TGACCATGAACCAGTCCCTGTACCGGCTGCTGCGCAGGGGCATTATCACCGCCGACATGGCGTTCAAACGCAGCATGGATCCGGGGGGACTGCAGAGTCTCGTGGAGAAGGGGATGCGCGAGTGACCGCACGGAGGCGGCCGTGAGGCACACCGGCACGGATCAGCCCCAAGACCCCGGGGAAGGGGCGCCCGGCCAGGGCGCGCCGGAGCGGCTGCATGTTCTCCAGCCGTCCCATGACGTCCCCCTGGGCATGCTGTGGTTCACCGGAGTCGCGCGCATCGTCGTGCTCCTGCTCATGGTCGGCGGCTCCCGGCGGCTGGTCGCGGATTCGGACATACTGTCCGTGCTCACCGCCACCTATGCGGTGGCCCTTGTCTGCAGCGTCTGGTACTTCGTCACGCTCCGGCGCGGGCACAAGGTTTCGGCCGCCCTCACCTGGACCCAGGTGTTTGTCGATTTCGGCGTGATGGCCATGACGGTCAACTTCACCGGCGGACAGGCCAGTTTCTTCACCTCGCTGCTGGTTATTGTGATACTTGAGGCAGGCGTGCTCATGGGACTGGTGCAGGGGTTCCTGTTCGCCACCCTTTCCGGGGCTTTCGTGTCCATCGCCGCGCTGCCGCCCGGAAAGGACTCGCCGGACGAGTTCATGCACTGGTACAACATTCTGGTGCAGTTCATCGCCTTCTTCTTCACCGCGTTCGTCAGCGGCTACTGGAACCTGCGGCTGGGCTGGATGCGGCAGTTCCAGCGCGAGATTCTCGACAACATGAGCAGCGGATTCCTGCTGACCGGCCGGTGGGGGCGCATTCTGGGCGCCAACCGCGCCGCATGCGCCATTCTCGAATGCTCCCAGGATGACATCGTCGGGCGGCATGTCGCGTCCGTGCTGGTTTCCGCGCCCGGCACGGAGTGCCCCGTCGTGACCGCCCTGCGTGAACGGCGCGACTACACCAGCTACGAGTTTCCCGTCCGCACGGCCAACAACAACATCCGGCTCATCGGCCTCACGACCAACCGTCTCTTTGACCGCAAGGGAGATGTCGCCACCGTGATCGCCTCGTTCTCTGACCTGACGGAAGTGGCGCGCATGCGTCTGGAGTTGCAGCATCAGGATCGAATGGCGGTAATCGGCGAACTTGCCGCCGAACTTGCGCATGAAATCAGGAATCCCGTGACGTCCATCCGCGGCGCCATGGAGGAACTGCGCAAGCAGCCCGGTTCCGGGCAGATAGCCGAACGCCTTGCGGTGATCGCCGTGCGCGAATCGGACCATCTGAACGAAATCGTCACAGGCTTTCTTGAATTCGCCCGCAACCCCGAAATCGAGCGCCAGAAGGTCTCTCTTGGCGGGCTCGCACTGGAAATGAAGCACAT
The DNA here is from genome assembly GCA_903922535.1 of Candidatus Hydrogenedentota bacterium. Next base: position 998 of record CAIXUF010000217.1, on the reverse strand, counting down.
GTTCGTGGACAGGCACTCCGGATTGTGGGTCACCATCGACTCCCCCAAGGATGACTGTCTCGTCCAGGGCGATCCCACCCAGTTGCGGCAGTTGTTCCTCAATCTGGTGCAAAACGCCGTTGAGGCCATGAACTTCCGCGGAACGCTGGCCATCATCGTCCGCCGCGTCGGTGCCACGGCCGAGATTCGTTTTGATGATGAGGGGCCCGGCATACCACCCGACAAAGTTGCACGCATTTTCGAGCCGTTCTATACTGGCAAAGAGCGCGGTGTGGGAATGGGTCTGGCCATTTGCAGCCGTATCGTCACCGCGCATGACGGCACCATTCAGGCTGCTTCGCGGCCCGGCGGCGGGGCGTCCATGATTGTTCGGCTGCCCGCCGTTAACCTGGAGTGACAACCCTGGGCGCGCCGCGCCCCCGAAGTCAGGAGTAGGCAAGTGCCGACAAAACACCGGGTGCTGGTGGTCGACGACGAACTCAGCATGCGCGAACTGCTCGAAATCGTGCTGCAGGGGTCGGGGTACGAGGTGATCTCCGCCGCCTCCGTTGAGGAGGCGATCGAGCGGCTCAAGGAGACCGGATACGACCTTGTGCTGACCGACCTCCACATGAGCAACGACCGGCAGGCGGGGTTGCGGCTGCTCACATGGCTTGCGGAGAACACGCCTGGAACCCCGGCAATCATGATTACGGCCCACGGCACCATTGAAACCGCCGTTGAGGCCATGCGGCGCGGCGCGGCCGACTATATCGAAAAGCCCTTCAAAACCAACGACGAAATCCGCCTGCGCGCGCGCCGCGCCATTGCCGAGCGCAACCTGCGCCGCGAAAACGAGGCACTGCGCACCGAGCAGGCCCGCCGCGCCCGCATCGACAGCATGGAGGGCAAGAGCCCGGCATTCCGGGAGGTGCTCGCGATGATTCACCGCGTGGCCGGCCTGCCCAGCACCGTCGCCATATACGGCGAGAGCGGCGTCGGAAAGGAACTGGTCGCCC
>CAIXUF010000216.1 GCA_903922535.1 Candidatus Hydrogenedentota bacterium | reverse complement strand
GTCCGTTTGCCGCTCAGGCAGGGCGCGCTCCACCAGACGGTGCAGGCCCTCGCCCACATACGTGGCCACCCGGACCGGTGACAGCGACGGCAGCCCGTAGTCACCGCGCGTCAGATTCACGGCCATGGCCAGGTCAGCGCGCGAATCGACCAGCGTCCCGTCCAAATCAAAAAATACCGCTTTCATGCGTCGTGAAGCATAGCCGTACTCCGAACGGGCGGCAATGGGAACCGCGCAAAGAAGCAACACGAACACGCATCTGCTCCACCGCAACCGCCTCGGTGTCGCAGCGTGCTTACTTGCCGTCAGGAACGAGCAGCCAGGTTGCGGGCAGCGCGTCCAACGGCATGGGAAGGCCCTCGACGACCAGGATGTCCACAAACGGGGTCGTGGCCGTGATCGTGCCGTCTGTGTACTGGATCGTCAGCAACTTCACCCCTTCGGTCAGGCGGTCGCCGAGGACCGCGGCAACCGCGTCCGGAATGCCGTCGTGGTCCGCATCGACCCCGTAGCAATCCAGAGTGATGGCATACGGCGTCCCGCCATCCGCCGTCAGAACCGTTGGCAACACTCGCGCCTGGCCACCTGCCACGACCACCGTCGCCAATTCCCCATTTTCAGGCAGTTCGGTCGGCAGTGTGAGATCGTTCACTCGCACCACCAGTGCCCCGTCGCCGACATTTGCGCCGACCTCGGCCACAAACGTCGTTGCCTTCAGCGCGGCGGCGCTCCTGGTCATCGCTGAACCGATGCCGGTTGCAACCAGCGTGTTTGTGCTCCCGGTCGTCATGCCGGTCACGGTCGCGGTCAGTGTCGCCGGATAGGTTCCCGCCGCCTTCGGTGTGAAGGTCACCGTCAGGTTCGTCGTGGCGCCCGAGGCCACCGTGAACGGGACCTTCATGCCTGGAAGTTTGAACATCGAACTTCCCGTTCCGGAGAATGCCAGGGCCGTCACGGTCATCGGTGAGTTGCCGGCGTTGGAGACGGCCAGCGGCCGGCTATTGGTCGTGCCGATCCCGACCGGGCCGAAGGCGAGGTCGCCCGACAGCCGGATCACCCGCGTGGCGGCCAGCCCCGTACCGTTCACGGCGACCTTCGCCGCGCCGCGCGCCGCGTTCGACACCAGACTCACGGTGCCGGTTATCGCATTGGCAACCACGGTCGGTTTGAAGACGATCGTCACGTTGGTCATGCCGTTGGATGCCAGCGTAAAGGCCGTGGGCGTGGCTGCATACCCCGCCGGAACGGTTAGGGACGACACTTTCACCGCGTTTGGTCCAAGGTTGGTGACCGCTACGGTCTGGGTGGCCGACTGCCCCACGGGCACCGAACCAAAGTCCAGCCGGTTGGTGTTGATTCCGATCTCGCCGGTGAGCATCGTGAAGATCCCGGTGTAGGTCGCACCACCGACCGGCGCGCGGATCTGACGCGAAACCGCCGTCAGATTCGTGTCCGCCCAACGTTGGAATTTCCAGTTTGCGTTCTTTGCTGTTGCGCTCAGTGTGACCAAAGAATTCGTGTCGTACGTGCCGCCGCCTGTCATCGTGCCGCCATCCGCAGGATCGGCCACCGTCAAGATCCGGGCCTGTTGCACAAAGATCACCAGGTTGGTTTTGACCCCCGCCGTGACCGTCACCATCCGCGACGTGCCGATGTTGCCGTCATTCCACTTCGCGAACCGCCAACTGTTGCTGGGTGTGGCTCGGAGCGTC
>CAIXUF010000215.1 GCA_903922535.1 Candidatus Hydrogenedentota bacterium | reverse complement strand
TGATGACCAGGCCCGCCGCGACGCTGTTGCTGCACTGTTGCGTCACCGTGCCGATGGCCAGGCCCGCGCCGGTGATCGCCGTGGAGGCCGCAACCTGTGTGGCACCGATTACGTTGGGAACGGTCTCGCTGCAAAGGCCCGTGGACACCACCAGCGCAACGGCGCTGCCGAAGAGGGCCTGCTGGCCTCACGCGGGATTCTGGCTGATGACCAGGCCCGCCGCGACGCTGTTGCTGCATTGCTGGGTCACCGTGCCCGTGACCAGATTCACGCCGCTGAGCGCGGTGCCCGCATCCGCCTGGGTCTGGCCCACCACATCGGGCACCGTCACGTTGCACACCCCCGCCGAAACCACCAGCGCCACGGCGCCGCCAAAGCTTGCCTGCCCGCCCGCTGGCGGATCCTGGCTGATGACCAGCCCCGCAGCAACGGTGCTGTTGCACTGCCGGGTCACCGCGCCTGTGACGAGATTCGCGCCCGTGAGCGCGGTGTCCGCCGCCGCCTGCGTCTGGCCCAGCACATTGGGCACGGTCACATTGCACATGCCCGTCGAGACCACCAGCGCAACGGCGCTGCCAGCGCTCGCCTGACCGCCCGCCGCCGGGTCCTGGCTGATGACCAGACCCGTTGCAACGGTATTGCTGCACTGCTGCGTCACCGCGCCGGTGATCAAATTCGCGCCCGTGAGCGTGGTGCCCGCGGCCTCCTGCGTCTGGCCCACCACATCGGGCACCGCCACGTTGCACATGCCCGATGAGACCACCAGCGCCACGACGGTGCCGAAGCTTGCCTGCACACCCGCCGCCGGATTCTGGCTGATAACCCGGCCCAAGGCAACGGTGTTACTGCACTCCTGGGTTATGGCGCCCGTGATAAGGTTCGCGCCGATAAGCGCGGTGCCTGCCGCCATCTGAGTCAGGCCCACCACGTCCGGTACGGTCTCATTACATGCTCCCGTTGAGACCACCAGCGCAACGGCACCACCGAAGGACGCCTGCGCGCCCGCCACCGGATTCTGGCTGATGACCAGACCTGTCGCAATGGTGTTGCTGCACTCCCGGGTTACCACGCCTGTGATCAGATTCGCGCCGGCAAGCGCGGTGTCCGCCGCCGCCTGCGACTGGCCCACCACGTCCGGCACCGTAACGGTGCAAACGCCCGTTGATACCACCAGCGCAACGGCACTGCCGGGCGCCACCTGTCCGCCCGCAGCCGGATACTGGCTGATGACCAGACCCGCCGCAACCGTGCTGCTGCACTCCCCGGTTACTGCGCCGGTGGTGAGATTCGCGCCTTCAAGCAGGATACCCGCAGCCTCCTGCGTCTCACCCACCAGGTTCGGCACCGTCACGTCGCATGACCCCGCACCGTTCCCGACGATTACAATAAAACTACAGTGGCTGGTGTTGGCTGCCTCGTCCACGGCAGTGAGCGTGATGGTGTGCGGGCTGGTGGCCACGTCCAACGGGGTGCCGACCGGCGGGGCTTGCGTCACCGTGATATTCCCGGACGCGGAACAGTTGTCGGAAACGACGGCTTCGCCCGTCCAATCCTGGGCGGTTGCCCCGCATGTGCCGGTGTCGGCGCTCAGACTCTTGTTTGCCGGGCAGGTGATGGTCGGCGCTTCTTTGTCCGTTACGGTCACCGTCAAGGCGCAGTGATTAAGGTTTCCGGCCTCGTCCTTGGCGGTGAGCGTGACGGTGTGCGGGCTGCCGGTCGTGTTCAACTCGGTGCCGGGCGGCGGTGCTTGGGTCACCGTGATCTTTCCGGACGCCGAGCAGTTGTCGGAAACGACAGCCTGGCCCGTCCAATCCTGGGCGGTGGCGTGGCAAGTGCCGGCGTTGGCGCCCAGGCTTTTGTTTGCCGGGCAGGTGATGGTCGGCGCTTCTCTGTCCGTTACGGTCACCATGAAAGTGCACTGGCTGGTGTTGGCTGCTTCGTCCACGGCAGTGAGCGTGATAGTGTGCGGACTGCCGACCACGTCCAACTGGGTGCCGGGCGACGGCGCCTGTGTCACCGTGATCTTTCCGGACGCCGAGCAGTTGTCGGAGACGACGGCCTCGCCGGTCCAATCCTGGGCCGTTGCGTGGCACGTGCCCGCCTCGGTGTTGAGGCTTTTGTTTGCCGGACGGGCGATGGTTGGCGCTTCCTTGTCCGCGACAGTCACCGTGAAGGAGCACTGACTCTTGTTGCCGGGCCCGTCCTCGGCGGTGAACGTGACAATGTGGGGATTGCCGGCTATGTCCAGTTGGGTGCCGGGCGGCGGCGACTGCGTCACCGTGATATTTGCGGAGGTCGAACAGTTGTCGGAAACCACCGCTTGACCCGTCCAATCCTGGGCCGTTGCTTTGCATGTGCCCGGGTTGGTGCCCAGGCTCTTGTCTGCCGGGCAGGTGATGTGCGGCGCTTCGCTGTCCACGACGGTCACCATGAAAATGCACTGGTTTACGTTGCCGCTTTCGTCCTTGGCGGTGATTTTGACGCTGTGGGGGCTCCCGGCAACGTCCAACAGGGACCCGGGCCTCGGCATCTGCGTAACCATGACGTTCTCGGGCGCCGAGCAGTTGTCGGAAACGTTGGCCTCGCCCGTCCAGTTTTGGACCATTGCGCGGCATGTTCCCGCCTTGGTCCCCAGAACCTTGTCCGCCGGGTAGCTCAGGCTTGGCGCTTCCCCGTCCGTGACGGTGACCGTGAAGGTGCATTGATTCTTGTTGCCGGCTTCGTCCTCGGCGGTGAGCGTGACGGTGTGGGGGCTGCCGGCCGTGTTCAGCTCGGTGCCGGGCGGCGGCGTTTGCGTCACGGTGATATTCCCGACGGTTGAGCAGTTGTCCGAGACAACCGCCTCGCCCGTCCAATCCGCGGCCGTTGTGTGGCATGTGCCGACCTCGGCAAGGAAGCTCTTGTCTGAGGGACCGGCAATGGCCGGGGCCGCGTCATCCACGACGGTGACCGTGAAAGTGCACTGGTTCTTGTTGCCTACTTCGTCCTCGGCGGTGATTGTGACGGTGTAAGGGCTGTCGGCGGTGTTCATCTGGGTGCCGGGGGGCGGTGCCTGCGTCACCGTGATGTTCCCGGGCGCCGAGCAGTCGTCAAAGATGAATGCCTCACTCCTCCAATCCCCGGCCGCGAAGAAGCATGTCCCGGCGCTGACGCGCTTGTCGGCCGGGCCGGTGATGGTTGGCGCTGCGGTGTCGAAGACCGCGACAAGGGTCTTGTGGGCGTTCATCGTCATGGTCAACGGGTTCTGGGCGTTGTTGCCCCCCGGAAAGTCTCCCTCCCAGTGGCTGAAGAGGGCACCCGTGCCCGCCCCCGGATAGGCTGTGACCATGACATTGGTGCCTTCAAAATACTCGGGCCCCTCAATACTCGTCCCGATCTGCCCGGAGGAGGGGGGATACACTGTGGCCGTGAGTATTTTCGCGTTCCGGGGCACTTCACCGGAATCCCCCGTTTCACTTGGATAGACAAAGTTCAGCGTCAGAAACATCACATTGCAGGAAATACCCTCGATCTTCCCGTTCCCGTCATTGTCGCAGAACGTGTCGTTGTTCAAAACGTTGGTCAGTTGGGCCTCGTTCATCTCTGGAATGCTGGTGCCATAATAACCGTTGATGGCCCGGATGAAGCAGTTCGCGCACAGTGCGTTGCCGATGTCGGTCATGTGCACACCGTCGGTGCTCATGATGGTGGCGCGGGGCTTGCCGAGGTTGGAGGTGAAGATCTGGTTGTTGATGCGCCAGCCATTCACATGATAGTTCTCGGTCATGGTTCGGGGATCTTGGATGGGCGTTTCGACGACGCAGAAGGGATGGGCCGGATTTGCGCCCGCATTGCGTATGGTGGTGTTGTATCCGTTGATGGCGTCGTTGATGGTTTGCAGTTCGGCCGGGGTATAGTAGTTCCGGTCGTCGGCGAAGGCATCCGTCCCTTTCAGGCCGTTGCGCACGCATGCGGCCACAGTGTAATTCGTGTAGCAGTCGTCCGGCAGCGAATTGGCCCCGACGAATGCGGTCAGTTCCTGCTTGTTCATGATGCCCGGTATGTCCGGGAGCAGGGGCAGGGTGCCGAAGCACATGCCGATGCCCGGCTTGTACAGGGTGCTGACCACCGTCTCAAAATCGCTGCGGAACATGTCCTGCGGCCTCATGTTCCCGCCGTCCAGCGGACTAATCTCCTGCGCCAGGCCCATGAGCGGGAGACCCTCCAGCATCGTGCCCGTGGCCATGACCCGCTCCATGAAGTCATTCGAGCCCAGGAAGCCCACCACGAACGTCGGATCGTCCTCCTTGAGCGCTTGAAGCATCGAGTAGCCCACTGGACGGTCCGCCAGCATGAGTTCGAGGCCGCTGTAACTCATGCCGAACGAATAGCTTGGTATCCCGGCGGAAAACTTCTGGAATGTGTCGTCGGTGCTCACCCCGTTGTAGGCGAAAGATTGGCAGTGATGGTAGTTCGGGTAATCCTGGCGCTTCTGCGAACCTATCGCGGTGAATTCATCCAGCAGCGGCAGCCGTATCGTCGTGCCGGCCTGGTTTACCAGCAACTGGACCCAGCCTTTGGTTTGGGTTCTGTAGTCGGCGACCATGCCCCCCTGGCAGTTGATGGTCAGGCTGTCGCCAATTGCCTCCAGGCGCTCGAAACTGACGCCCCGCGCCTGCACACAAGGAACCGCAACCATTGCAGCAATGACCAATATGGCCGACGTGTGAAAACGACCCATGACCTCTTACCTCTTGGAATGACCGCTGGAACCCGCTCCATGCAAACCATCCCTACTCTGTTTGTCCACCCTGTTCTTTGTTCTTGAGTTGAACTGCCTGGCAAGCCGCCACTGTTCATACCCGGCGGCAACCCGCATTGGCTGAGGTTCTTGGCGCAGCCTGAACGCCGAACGGACCGACGCGCACCTGCCACTTTCAAAACCGCCCTGTGGGAAAGATGCGTGAAAATGGCAATCACGACTACACCGTCACCCTACTTGAAACCCGTTCTCCTGATGGGTTTTCCGCGCGCTCACTAAGACCAACTCCGCCCGCACTTGTCCGTCACTTAAACAATTATACTAACAGCCGACAAATCGATTATGACAAGAATATCCCGGATTGTCAACAGGAAAAATCAGCCCAAAATCCGCAGTTAATGATTCGAGTTTTCGCGCATAGGATCTGGGATCCGGCCCTGGGAGGGGTGTTTTACGGGAGTTTCCTGCCCTCTGTGCGGCGCGGTTGTTTTTTCGTTGACCTATCACGGCATCTTGAAATGTCAAGTAAGACAATTACACGCGGAAATCCGCACAATACCCCGTGAAGTCAACCCCCTGAAACACCCACCTCGCACCTGTTCGCGAAACCCCCACTCTTTGCCTGCGAATCATGGCCGACCACAGCCCCTCTTGACATTGCCTTCTCCCGGAACGGGACCACGCATGTCAGCCGTCCTTGGATACGGACCGAATCTGATAGAAGAAGGCCTTGCCGGCGTCTGTCGTGACGTAGATGGTTTCTTTTTGGGCGTAGAAGATTGCGCACACCACGTCGTCCTTCTCCACCCGGGCGGTCCCCCTTGTGGCGAGGGCGTTTCTGACATCCGTGCCGTATTTTAGAATATCGGCGTCGCAGAAGCCCGCCTGCCGCATCATCAGGGCGATATCATCGGCGACGAGCACCTTGTGGTATTCGCTTGCGGCAGGCACCACGCGCGTGGCCGCGGTCTGGCATCCAAGCAGCGCCATCGAAAAAAGACCCAGCACCGCAAGACCGGCAACGCAGGCCGTTCCGCGCCTTATTTCATGCAGGTTCATGGTTGTCCTGTTCCAAGCCGCTTAAGACTTTCGGCAAGTTCTTTCTGAAACTCTTTCCCCGCCAAAGCGGCGGGCGCCGTCTCCGGGGCCTGGGCAGTTTGCGTCGGCGCCGGCTCCGCCTCGGACGCCTTTGCCGCCAGCAGCCGTGGTGTTACAAACACATATATTTGCTTCGAGACCTCGGTCTTGTTCTTGTTGCTGAAGAGCTTGCCCACACCGCCAATTTTGGACAGGCCGGGAACGGCGTTCTTCACAAGCCGCGTGCTGTTGTCCATCAGCCCCGCGATAACGGCGGTGCCGCCGTCCTCCACGCGCAGCTCATTCGTGGTTTCGCGCCGCGTCACGATGGGCAGGTTGTCCGCGCCCCGGGCCACCACGTCGCTTACCTCCGCAGTCAGCTTCAGCGTGATGCTTCCGTCCTTGGCGATTCGCGGCAGGATCTTCAGTTTCGTGCCGACCTCGATCTTCTCCAAATCGGCCTTCACATAGTACGTGCTGTTCGTTACAATGTTGAAGTACTCCTCCGTCATCACCTTGATCTCGGCCTCCGTGCCGTCCTGCGCCATGATTTGGGGATGGGCGATAATGGTGGCCTGGTTTGTCTCGGAAAGCGTGGTGAGCGTCAGGGCCAGCGCGTCCGTGAATGACTTGTCTGGCGCGTAGCCTATCTTTATTCCCCAGGGCCAGGGGACACCGCCGGGCAACGCTGTCGTTGCGGAACCGGTGCCATGCAGGTCCGAACCAGAGAAGCTCCCCGCCTGAAGCGTGGGCCATTTCCCGTGCAGTCCCAGGTCCAGCGCCTTGCTGTCTTCCATCACCACGATGTTCACGTCAAACATGACCTGCTGCGGCTGCTGGTCCAGTTTTTCGAGAAAGGCGGTGATGGTTTCGAGGATTTTCGGCGGCGCCGAAACGGAAACGCAGTTGTTTTCGTCGTCTGCTGACATGTACTGTTTGAGCGCCTGGGGGAGGAGTTGCATGATCTTCGCCGACTTGAAATAATTCAGGCGAATCAGGCGTGTCTCGCTGATTTCATGGAAGGAGGGCGTGTCGGGTTTCGAGGAGCAGACGAGATAATAATCCGGTCTTTTTGTGACGATGTATCCCGTGCCCGCCAGCATCAGTTCCAGGGCCTTGTCCAGGGGCGTGTCCGCCAGCAGCAGCGTCACCAGCCCCTTCACCTCCTCCGTGGCGATGATGGTCACGCCAGCCTGATCGCCCACGTCCCGGAGCGCCTCGCGCAGTTCCGAGTCGTAGAAGGCGTTGGTGACCAGACCGTTCTTGGACGGCATGCCGAAGAGCGGGCCGGTCTTCTTCTCCCCGGCGGTTGGCTCCGCATCCTTTGTGGCGGGCGCGGTGCGCACAATGCCGGGCGCGGCGGCCGGCGCGGCATCCTTGGCGACGGGTGTGGTGCGCACAATGGCGGGCGCGGCGGCGGCCTCCTCCTGCGCAGCGCAAAACGCGTCAAATGCGGGGCCCGCAACCGAGACCAGCAACAGCGGCAGGATTCGCCCGATCAGGGGCTGCCACCGGGCCGGGGCCGGGATGAAACACCTTGCGGATGCATGCGTCCTCCGTCTCATTTTCCTGCATCCTTCTGCGCTTCATCGCCGGGATTGATCACGTCGACCACCTTTCCCTCCTCCTTGCTCTCACTCACCCGGACCGCAAGGGTTTGCTCCGTTTTGCCGCCGTTGTACTCCGCCTCTGCCTTGATGATGTATGCCCCGGGTCCTATTTTGGAGAAATCAATCGTCCCACCAAAACGGCGCACACCGAGCGGGAGAACCAGGCCGGTTTCCGTGTCAAACTCAAAGGTCTGGACCGCCCGCACAGCGACGCCGGCGACTTCGACCACGCTTCCGGCAGCCTTCGGCGCAAGGTGAATGTCGCCCGTGTTGCCAAATGTGGCCAGCACGGAGTATTGATCACCTTCCGCACGGGCAAGCAACATGCCCATGCCCTGCATGCGGGCGGCCGCTTTTTCCAACTGGTCTTGGACGATAATCAGGCCCGTCGCACTGCCGGCAAGCTGCCCCTGCGGATAGGTCGCGGCAACCTTGAAGGTCCCGTAGTAATAAGGTTTATTGCCGCCCGGTTTTGGATAGGCAACTTGGACGACGACTTTTCGCTTGGCGCGGGCGGGGAACGTGAACCGGTCCGGTTTTATCTCCGTCCACTTGTTGCATGAGAAATCGTCCCCCTTGATTTCACCCATGGCAACGCCCTGCAGTTCCTGCGGCTGCAGCACCGAACAAACGATGTCGAGTGGGCCGTCCGTCGGATTCTCCATGGTGAGATAGGCGCTTCTTCTTGCGCCCGGCAGGCCCTGGACCTCCAGTTGTGACGGATCCAGCACAAAGGACACGTCGACAGGCACCTCCCCCACGGTCGGATCGCCGGTAAAATCAACCTCTTTGGTCATCGGCTTGTAACGCCGCCCACCTGCGCGCATCGTCGTTTCCACCTTGTACTTGCCCGACGGGAGCCGGCGTTCAAGGTCGCTTGTCCGGGTAACGGTGACTCCCGGTATAACCCTGCGCTCGTCGAACACGACGCTGAAAACGCGCCGCCACTTGTCGGAAACGAGATGGAAGAGAGCGGCTTCCCCCCCAATCCGCGACAGGGTCTGCCCGCTGTTCACCACGGTCATTGACAGCAGGGTCGTTCCCGGCTTGTCCTTCAGCCCCTCCTTAAAAAGCATTCCCGTATCCGCAAGCTCGACCTTTTGCTGCACCGATCGGCCCTGGACTTCCAGCACAATCGGGACAAGAAAGCGAATTACCGTGGCCACCCCCTTGGCGTTCGGATCGTCACGCGTTTGGGCGGCAAGGGCCGCGCCGTAGAAGCCATACGCGCCGCGCGGCACATTAATCTTGACCGTCAGCGCGGCGCTTTCCAATGGTGCCACCTTCACCGTTTCGGCGCTCAAGCTAACCCAGTCGAGACAGGACCGGAGGTTGGGCGGAACGGCGTCGGACTTCGGGTCGACTGCCACCCAGCCGCCCTCGGGACCCTGGCTCAATTCCAACAATTTGATATCAACAGACTGCTCACCGTCCTTTTGCGTGTTCAGCAGCGTTAGCGTCTGCTCAAGGCGCGTGTCCGGTTGGGGTGAAACGTTTATGGTCATGGGATTTACCATGAAACCGACGGCGCCCGCAGGCGCGCACACGCCCAGAAACATCACCGCCACCATGCCGACGAAGCCGCAACGTATGCTTTTCATCAGAATGCCTTATCCTTCACGGTTACGGCAGTAACTATCCCAACCCTCACGACATAGATAGTCACGTGAAAATTATAGTATTCGAGTGTATCAACAGTGCACGAAGGCTTTGCGCAGCCAAGCAAACTTTACCCTTCGCTTTAACACGCAGCGGTTGTGCCCTATTCCCCATTTCTCTTCCGTCTACACCAGGAAATTCGTTTCCGGACTGACTTCTCCGGATTGGTCACGGCTTCCTTACCCCGGGAATCGGCATCGGCCGCCATACTGCGCTGGCAAGCACCTGGCCTGGCTGCTTCACCAGTGTTGGCCTGAATAGGGACTTGGGCACGCCTTTCGCCGTAGTCGTCTTGCCCGCCCACTTCACCGGTGGCAGCCTGAACAAGGACTTGGACTCGTCCTCGGTAATCGTCACCATCACCGTGGCCACCTTCGTGGCGGTCGGAATGGCCGGATCGGACAGCGTGACACCCGAAACGGCCACGGTTATCGGCGCAACAGATTCCTCGTTCGGCGCGATGTTCTTCGAAGCATGCCCGTCAATCGTCGCGCTCCAGATCCAGTGGTTGTTCGCGGGATTCTTAAAGCCCGCCTCCGTTTCGACCGTGGGCGTTATGGTCGCGGGAAAGTTCGCAACAACCACGCAGGTCGCGTTGGCGTTGCCGGATCCGACAGTGGGATCGCTGATCGCAATATGAACATCGCCAACCTCCACCGAACAGTCGGGTTCCTGTGCCCAAGCCAATCCGCCCAGGCACCCTACAAGCAGCATCGCGCGAAGCATGTGTGTGTTCATGGCGTTTCTTGTGTGCGGTTGGGGGTTTGTGCCACAGTGGCGAGGAGCGAGGCTTCAAGCCTCCGCTCCTCGCCGCCGTTCACCTCAGGTCACGGTTTCAGCCGCGGGCAAGGACCGTCCCCGACTCACTTGTCTTCCGTGATCGTCACCGTCAGTACGGCCACTTTGGTCGACTCCGCAATGACCGCGTCCGTCAAAGCGACGCCCGAAAGGGCCACGTTCACCGCCGTGGTGGATTCCACACCCCTAAGAATGTCCTTGGAAGCCTCGCCGCCAATCGTCGGGGTCCAGACCCAGTTCGGTTTCTGTGTGAGCGTATAGCCGGTAAAGGTGGCAACGGTCGGGGTGATGGTCGCGGCAAAGTTCGCCGTAACAACGCAGGTCGCGTCAGCGTTGGCCGTGCCGGTAAGGGGATCTGTGACCGCGATAGCCGCGTCGCCAACCACCACCGAGCAGTACGGATCGATTGTCACCTTGACGTCGCTGGCCTGATGTGTCCCAATCCCACCGACCGCCGCCCAAGCCGACCCGCATACCATCGCCATCATGATCGCCGCAATAAGCATGTACGTCTTCATTGTCTGTTCCTTTTGTTGTGTTTGTTCGTTCAAGACTGTTTGTTGCCGACTGTGTACTGCGTATCTACCCTGTTCGCGGCGGCCTTGTCGTCTCCTTCCTTTGCACCCGCCGTTTTCCGGATTCAAGACGCTTCAAATGTCTTTCGTGCTGCCGTGGGCGGCCAGTGTGTTGCTTGCCACTCTCTACCAGCAGGACCATTGGAAGATTACCACCGGCGGCGCGAAACCACCATAAGGGAAACCCCTGCTTTCGGCCTCGAAATACCTGAACATCGGACGCGGGAAACAAGACGGCAGTCGTCTGATACGCACATAGGGCGTCCGGGTATGAAGGCTGGAGGTGGACACATTAATGCCTCCTCTCAAACGTAGTTGATGTTTCGGCGGTCAGCCCCGAGAGGAAGGACGAAAAAGACTTCAAGAGACGGAAAGGACGACTTCGACCCCCTCCACTGGGGTGAGGGTCGGCCGGGTCCTTTGGGCCCTTTCAGTTCCTTGAGGGATTGGCGATTCCCAATGTGCCATCATTACAGAGACAGCGTGGGGCGTGGAACCGATGTCCGGCGGGCACATGGGTAACACGAATATGCGACCGTGAACATCGGTAACACGAATGCCCGACCGGGGACATGGGTAACACGAATATGCGACCGTGAACATCGGTAACACGAATGCCCGACCGGGCACATGGGTAACACGAATATGCGACCGTGAACATCGGTAACACGAATGCCCGACCGGGCACATGGGTAACACGAAT
>CAIXUF010000214.1 GCA_903922535.1 Candidatus Hydrogenedentota bacterium | reverse complement strand
CGCCGATGCAGGTATACACACCCAGCGGCGCCTTGAACTGGGCCAGCAGATCGGCGAGGGGCCGCGGGTCCCAGCGGTTGACTTGATTGAGATCTCCGGTGAGCAGGATAAGATCGGGCGCAAGTTCTTTTGCGCGCTCCACCACCCAATGGTCGCGCCGGGCCATTTCAGACTCCATGTGCAGGTCCGACACCTGAAGTATGCGCAGCGGGGGATCAAACGGCCCTCCCAGATCCACCCTGTTCAACTGCGGCCAGTTCGGCTCCACCCAGAAACCCCAGGCAAAAGCGCCCACGTAGACCGTCCCGGCGGACACCACGGCCAACAACAGCCGTCGCGTCGCCGCGGGTCGCCGTCCAGGGCCATGCCATGCATGAACACAGCGCCGCAGAAAAAACACCGCCGGGAGTGTCGGCAGGGCCGCGAGGAGGACAAGCAGCGCAAGACCCACAAACTCGTAATTCTCACCCAACATGGCGGGGATACTACCAAGAATCCCGCCGCAAGCGTCAATCCACACCCCGACCCGCGCAACGGCGTAAATTCCCTGAAACCCGGGAACTGCGGGACATGTCGAAACGCTTGCACACGGATTGGCAACGGGATACACTGTTTGCACCGGTCTGGACGGCCGGACAACTGAAAGGAAGATCAGATGAGTGAACAAACACGGCGTGATTTCGTGCGGAACACGGCGATGGGCGCAGTGGCCGGCGTGGTGATGGTTGGCACGTCCAAGACATCCTGGGCCGGCGCAAACGACAAGGTGCGGGTGGCCCAAATCGGCATCAACGGCCGGGGCAAGGACCACCTGAAGGGCATGCTGGGCCAGGACGGCGTCGAAGTGGCCACGCTGTGCGACGTGGACGAGAACCTGTTCGCGCCGCGCATCAAGACCTTCTTTGAAAGCAGGAACCTCAAGCGCCCTTCGACGGAAGTCGACCTGCGCAAGGTTTTCGAGAACAAGGACATCGACGCGGTGATGATTGCCACGCCGAACCACTGGCACTCGCTGGCGGCCATTTGGGCGCTGCAGGCGGGCAAGAATGTCTACGTGGAAAAGCCCTGCTCGCACAACGTTTTCGAGGGCAACCAACTGGTTGCGGCCGCGCAGAAGTACGGCAAGGTGGTGCAGCACGGCTCGCAGATCCGCAGCAACCCCTCGATTCAGAAAGCCATCCGGGAACTGGGCGAGGGTGTGATCGGCGAAGTGTACATGGCGCGCGGCCTGTGCTACCGCTGGCGCGACGACATCGGCATCAAGCAGGACTGCCCGGTGCCCGAAGGCGTGCACTATGACACGTGGCTTGGCCCGGCACCCGAGCGCCCGTTCAATCCGAACCGCTTCCATTACAACTGGCATTATGTGTGGGACTACGGCAACGGCGACATCGGCAACCAGGGCGTGCACCAGATGGACGTGGCGCGCTGGGGCCTGGGCGTGGACATGCCTTCCAAGGTCACGTCCATGGGCCGCATGTTCATCTTTGACGACCAGAAGGAAGTGCCGAACGTGATCACCACCGCGTTCGATTTCCCGAACGCGGGCAAGAAGGGCAAGATGCTCGTCTTCGACGTGCGCCCCTGGTGCACCAACGACGAGAAGGGCGCAAAAGTCGGCGTGATTTTCTATGGCAGCAAGGGTTACATGGTCATTGACTCCTACTCGCACTACAAAGTGTACCTTGGCGAGAAGGGCACGGACGGCCCCGAAGGCGACGATGAGGGCGATCACTACGGGAACTTCGTTGCGGCGATCCGGAACAACGACCCAGGCATGGTCAATGCGCCCATTGTGGAGGGCGCCAAGTCGTCCGCGCTGTGCCATCTGGGCCTGATCTCGGCCAAACTTGACCGTTCGCTTGCCTTCGACCCGGCCAAAAGCGATTTCGTCGGCGACGCCGAGGCGAGCAAACTGCTCACGCCCCCGTACCGGGCACCCTTTGTGGTGCCTGAGAACGTGTAACACGCGGTTCGACGCAGTCTTTTCGGGGACGCCCGCCCTGCGCGCGGCGTCCCCGCTTTTTTTGGCGGTTCCGGCGGTTCCCGTCAAGGCGGGCGGTTCCGGACCGACTGAATCAGGCGCCTGTCCCGCTGGAACCGGTTTGGAACGTTGTAGACAAGCGGGATGTTATATTCACAGGCAAGATTTGTACCGTAAACGAGGTATTCAACCATGATGAACCGGCTGACAATGGTTTTGTGCGTGTGCGCGGTGGTCTTTGCGGTTGCCGCCCTGGCGCAAAGCGTCAGGCTTTGGGGCGCGCAGGGTGAGGCGGAGGCCCTGCGCACCGCGGCCGCGACGGCACAAAAGGACGCCCACAAAGCCCCGGTGGCCGGCAAGCATGCGGTTGGGACGGGCAATGACAACTGGAACCCCGCCGCGGGCGGCACCATGAGGGGAAAAGGCGGCGATGGCGCCGCGGATGCCAAGTCTGAAACCGCCGGCGGATCCGCCGCCACGGCCGGAGGCAAAACGGCGCTTTCCCCCGCCGCGGAGTCCGCAAAGGGGGGGAGCAAAGACAAGGGATCTGCTGTAACCGCCAAGGACGCCAAGGCAGCCGGTTCCGCGGCGGCCAAGACTCCAGGCACCCCCGCGTCTCCGGAGGCGGTGGCCCATTCTCAAGAGCTGGCCCGGTCGGCCCAGGAATCCATCAAGACGGGCAATCTCAACGAGGCCGCCACGAAACTGCAGCAGAGCGTGCAGGAGAACCCAAAGAACAGCGACGCATGGCGCAACCTCGCTTCGGTCGACCGGCAGCTTGGCAAATTTGAGGATGAACTGGCCACGTACCAGAATTGGATTACGGAACAGCCCGAAGAAAAGATCGCGCGCTACATGGCGGCGGAAGCCTATGCCCGCAACGGCATAGACGACCAGGCGCTGCAGTACCTGTCGGACTTCCAGCAGATGAGCACGGACAATCCCCAGTCCTATGCCATGACGGCCGGCATCTATCAGCAGTTGAACATGCCCGCCGAGCAGGGGGCCGCGCTGCAGCAGTGGGTGGCCGCGGCACCGACCTCGCCCGACGCGCGCCGGGTGCTTGGGGATTTTTACCAGCGTGCGGGACAGGGCGATCAGGCGATCGCGGAATACCAGGCGATGGCGCAGTTGCAGCCGAACACCGCAACACCCTACGTGCAGATGGGCAATGCCTACAGCCAGATGGGACAGCTTGACGCCGCGGCGGCGCAGTTCCAGACGGCCGTAAGTGTGCGTCCGAACGATGTGGAGGCGATCACGCGTCTGGCCGATGTGCAACGGCAGGCGGGCGACATGCAGAGCGCCGTTTCGAATTACCAGCGTGTGGTCAGCCTCGAACCGGGTTCAGGCTCGGGCGTCCAGGCCGCCCGCAATATTCAGTACATCCAGGAGCAACTGGCCGCGCAGGCGCAGCAGGGCACGCCGAAGAAGCCATAGCCCCGCAAGGGTGTGCGAAGTTTTGCGGAGCAAAAGGGGGCGCACCGGGTTGGATTTGCCCGCCCCGCGTTTTTGAAGGGAAAACGCGGGGAATGTTAGTCTAAGCGCCAATCACAATCGCATGTGCGGCCCGTCAGAGCGCTGAAGGATCGCATTGCGGAGAGGAGCGCGCATGAACGGGTCACGCAGGGAGTTTCTCAGGCAGGCCGGAGTGGTGACGGTGGCCGCGGGTTTTGCCGCGGGCCGCGCCGCGGGGGCCAATGAAACGATACGCCTGGGGGTCATCGGTACGGGGAACCGGGGTGGACAGTTAATCGATGCGCTGCGCCCCCACAAGGACGCGGAGATTGTCGCCCTGTGCGACGTCTACCAGCCGCACCTGGACAAATGGTCCGCCAAACTCGACGGCCGGCCAACGTTGTTCAAAGACTTCCGGCAACTGCTTGAACGGAAGGATGTGGACGCGGTGCTCATCGCCACGCCGGATCACTGGCATGCGGTGCAGACGATCATGGCGTGCCAGGCGGGCAAGGATGTCTACATTGAAAAGCCGCTCTCGCTGACGATTCACGAGGGGCGCAGGATGGTCGAGGTGGCGCGCGCCACCAACCGGGTGGTGCAGATGGGCATTCACCGGCGCTCGGGCGCCATGTACACCAAGTTGGCGCAGCAGGTGCGCGAGGGGCTTATCGGCAAGGTCACCGTGGCGC
Source organism: Candidatus Hydrogenedentota bacterium (assembly GCA_903922535.1). The sequence continues at coordinate 862 of CAIXUF010000214.1, read as the reverse complement.
GGTGCTACCGCATCACCAACATGTGGCCCAACGGTATGGGCAAGGGCGCGGATGCCGCGCCCCCGGTCGATCTGGACTGGAACATGTGGCTCGGACCGAGTCCGGAACGGCCCTATCGGGACACCATCGCGCCCTACAAGTTTCGCTGGTGGAAAGCCTACAGCTCTCAGTTGGGCAACTGGGGCGTCCATTTCATTGACGTGATCCGGTGGATGATGAACGAGGAGGCGCCCGAGGCCGTGGCCGCGCTGGGCGGCCGCTTTGCCGTGGACGACGATCGGGACATCCCCGACACGATGGAGGTCACCTACCAGTTACCGTCGGGCGCTCTGGCGCTGTTCGGCCAGTATGAGGCCAGCGGCAATCCGGCGATGAAACGCGGGGAAGTGGAATTCCGCGGCACCAAGGGCACGCTGTACATTGATGACAGCGGCTACGAAATTGTGCCGGAGTGCGGCGGCCAGTTCCAGGACAACAAGCCCCGCATGGACGCCGCCGACGTGAAGAGCGCGGAGGGCGACATGACGGTGTCGCACATGCGCAATTTCCTGGACTGCGTGAAGAGCCGGGCATTGCCCAACGCCGATGTGGAAATTGGACACCGGTCCACAACCTTCTCGCATCTGGGCAACATCGCCCTGGCCACGCGGTCGGTCATCGCTTGGGACGGCAAGGCGGAGCGCATCACGAACAACGAGCAGGCGAACGGCCTGCTCCAGTACGAGTACCGCGCGCCCTGGACGCTGGGGTGACGCAGAACGGATGTGAACCTGGACGAACACGGACGGACACGGACGCTGTGGACGGGATGAACGTCTCCGGCGGGAGCATTCGTTTTGCGGGGCTTCTTTGCTATAGTAGT
>CAIXUF010000213.1 GCA_903922535.1 Candidatus Hydrogenedentota bacterium | reverse complement strand
TGCTGATGGCGCTGCTGGCGTTGCCCGCCATGTTCATCCTGACGGGACTGATGACGGGACTCTACGCCGCCGTGCTGCTGCTCGGCGCGCCCGGGCAGACCCTGATGCTGATGCTCATGCTGGGCGCGATTTTGCCGCATCTGGCCTGGGTCTTCGGCGGGCATCTGCGCGCCGCGTCCAGAGTGCTGGGCATGGCCGCACTCGTGGCCGTCGTCTGGGGCATCACCTGGACGCCCTTCACCAAAGAACGGCCCAAACTCACCTCGCTGGCCTATGCCATGGACGCCGACTACCACAGGGCGTGGTGGATCAGCGCCGACAAGAAGCCCGACGCATGGAACCGTCCCTTCCTGACCGAGACGCCGAAGGTGGTCCCCGTGTCCGACCTGCTGCCCGCCACCACGCGCGGTGACTATCTGCGCGCACCGGCACAGGTCCTGCCGCTCGCCCCCCCCAGTGTTGACCTGGTTTCGGACAGCACCGCCAACAACACGCGCACCCTGCGGCTGAAGATCGACTCGCCGCGGGGCGCGCCCATCATCGAGATGCATGCGGACCCCGGACTGGAGGTGCGGCACACGCGGGTCAACGGCCGCGATCTGCTGCCCGTGGAGGGGCGCTGGTACCTGGACTGCAGCATTTACCGCGGCGGCGGGATTGACCTGGAACTCGACGTGCCCGCGGACTCGCCCGTGCGCCTGCAGGTGACCGACCGCAGCTTTGGCCTGCCGGAGGAACTGGGCGTGCCCAAGCGCCCGTCCAACCGGATAGCGCGGCCCAACACGGTGGACTATAATAAGGACCCCGTGAAGACCGACGAGGTCAGCGTGACGCGCCGGGTCGCCTATTAAGAGGACCGTGGGATCAACATCCAAATCAGGGAGAGCATTACCATGAAATATGTGCTGGCGTTCTTGATTGCCGTAATGGCCGTGGCCCTTCCGGCCTGGAGCGGAGAACCGGCCAACGGCCCGGCGGCGCTGGAGAAGAAACTGGTCGAGTACGGCTGGGACGTGCCCACCCCCGACTACCTCCGCGCGAACATCCGCGGGATGGAGAAGCGGCCCTTCGACGGGCTCGTGTTCCGCCTCAAGGGCGGCGGCAACGTGCTCGACCCCAAACCGCTCGACGCGGCCCACTACGCCGAAGACTACGACAATGTGTCCAACATCGCCTGGGAGAAGTTCACCGACAACTTCGTCATCATGTGGGCCGCCTCCGAGCAGGACTGGTTCAACGATGACCAGTGGAAGATTATCGAAGTCAACACCGGCCTGGTCTCGCACGCCGCGCGGCTGGCGCGCTGCGTCGGCATCTGCTTCGACCCCGAGCCCTACGGCAAGAACCCCTGGAACTATGCCGAGGTCGCGCACAAGGACAGCAAGTCCTTTGACGAATACCGCGTGCAGGTGCGCGCGCGCGGCGCGCAGTTCATGCGCGCGCTCCAGCGTGAATTCCCCAACCCGCAGATCCTGTCGCTCTACCAGTTCGCGATGTTCGGCGAGATGTGCAGGCCCATGGACCCCGCCGCCCGCGCCAAGGCGCTGGAGGCGCATCCCTACGCGCTCTATCCGGCCTTCCTCAACGGCATGCTGGAGGCCGCCGACCCCTGCGCGACCATGACCGACGGCAACGAAAACGCGTACTACTATGAATCCTCCGCGCCGTACTACGAGGCCTGTCACCGGATGACACAGGACGTGCAGTACCTGGTGGACCCAACGCTGTGGACCGCCTACCGCGATCACGGGCTGGCCGGGTCGGCCCTCTACGTGGACCAGTATTTCGCCCTGCGCGCCAACCCCACACTTGGGAACAAGATGACGCCCGAAGAGCGCCCGAAATGGTTTGAGCACAACGTCTACTATTCGCTCCAGTCCACCGGCAGGTACGTATGGTGCTACAGCGAAAGGATGAACTGGTGGACCGGTGCCGACGTCCCCCCGGGCGCGGAAGAGGCCGTGCGCTCGGCGCGGGAGAAACTCGGCAAGGGCGAGGACCTGGGCTTCGACCTTGCGCCCATCGTCGACGAGGCTAGAAAGCGGCCATAGGCGGGCAATTGCACCGGCGCAGCTCAAGGCACCTGAGATTCATGCTTGATCCAAGCAAATCGAACGCCCCACGAGCAATAACCCGTACAGTTCGAGGGAAACAAATTGCAAAGTACTACTGACGCACTAATCACAAGTCAACCTTCACGCCGACGCATGGGGAAAGGATCTGTATCGGTGCCAAAAGTGGTGTTCCTGCTTTTGGATAGGGGCGGGGATACTACACAAGCCCCGGCTCAATCCCGTCCGCTGTCCGAAATCGAAACCAGTGACTGTGTCGGTCAGCGCGGATGTCAATAGCGCGGCTTTGACTTGCGGAGTACACCCTCGTTGCCTTCTGTGATATGAATCCAGTATCCGTCCTCATCGTGATTTATGTCTGACGGTGTGTCGTACCCTCCTGGCGAAATTGTTTCAACACGTCGAAAGCGCAGAATGGGGATTGATCCAACACCCTGGCAAAGATCGCACGGTCTCGTCACCTCCTCGCACCCGATATCGCGGCAAACAATCACCTTCTTAGACGCCTGTCCAGATCCTTTGCACTCGCGGCACTCGATTTCGGTGTACCATCCGTACGCCACGCCTTTCTTGCAACAGAAGCGGCACGGTTTCTTGTGATAATATGTTTTGCTGCAGCCGCTATTGAATTCCTCAATTGTTCCATCGAGATCGAGGTTGCGGCAGCCCTTCCCCATTGCAAGCCATGCTTGACCCTTTGTAGACACAAAGTACTCCGCCGACACAAAGGTTGTTAAGCCATAGAGGAGCATCCCCTCTCCATAGCAAAATGGGCAATT
>CAIXUF010000212.1 GCA_903922535.1 Candidatus Hydrogenedentota bacterium | reverse complement strand
ATTGAGGACCGTGGCGCGGTACACGTCAGATGCCGCGACAGTGCCGTCGGCGGCGATGACGGCCTCGACGACAAGGGCCAAACGCTCCTCCTTTTCATTGAGCGATGTCAGGCCGGTCGAGAGTTTTTCGGGCAGCATGGGAAAGATCGTGGCCGCCGTATAGACGGACATCGTGTTTTCAGCGGCATGGCCGTCGGTGGCGGATCCGGTTTTCACCAGCGCGTCGACATCGGCAATGGCGATAAAAATCTTCGTCGCTCCGTCCGTTTGGGCCTCGGCGAAGGTGAGTTGGTCCAGATCAAGTGAGTCATCGTTGTCGATGGAGCACCACAGGAGGTGGCGCAGGTCACGGATGGCCGGACCCGTCTCAACTGCCGCCGCTTCGATATGATCAGTTTCGGCGAGAACGGCGGGGGAGAATTCGGGTAAGAGTCCGCGTTCCGCCATGGCGCGCTGTGCGATTGCGACCAGTTGATTCCGGTGTGCCGTGTCCGTGTTGCTCATGCAGTGTTCCCCAAGTGACCGCGCCGCGCGCTTCGCGGCGGGTATTGGGGGATTTTAGCACCTTTTCGGTCCGTTTCTGCAACAAGAATGCTGTGCAATGTGGCGCAGGCATTCTCGCCTGCGATCGGTGTAGTGAGGATGGCGAGAATGCAGACATAATAAGAATTTGCCCCATGAAATACGGCTGATAATTGACTTTTACAGGGTTCCAGGGCTATGATACCGGGACTGCTGGTGGTAGATTTGCGTGGCTGCGCCCACCAGCCCCCCCCGTAGGGCGATTCATCGTGCCCGTCTTTGCAAGTATTTGTTAAAAAAGGATTTAAGAACCATGAAGCTGACGGTTATCGGCGGCGGAAGTTCCTATACTCCGGAACTGTTGGACGGGCTCTTCAGCCGTTTGGATCAGATCCCTGTCTCGGAAGTGTGGATGATGGACCGGGACGAGCGGCGGCTGGGGATCAACGCCGCGTTTGCGCGGCGGATGGCGGAGCAGAACGGCAACCCCTTTACGATTCATGCCACCACGGATATGCATGCGGCGGTGAAAGACGCGAAGTATGTGGTCACGCAGATTCGTGTGGGCCAGATGCAGGCGCGGATCAACGACGAGAAGCTGGGGCTGAAGCACGGCATTATCGGCCAGGAGACGACGGGCGTGGGCGGATTTGCCTGCGCGCTGCGCACCATTCCGCGCATCCTGGAAGTGGCGCATGCGATGGAGGAACTGGCGCCGAAGGGCTTTCTCATCAATTTCACCAATCCGGCGGGCATCAACACCGAGGCGGTGATCAAGCACAGCAAGATCCGCACCGTGGGCCTGTGCAATGTGCCCATCGGCATCATCATGGATGTGCTGAAGCACACCGGCGGCGGGGTGGGCGATCTCGAACTCGACTACGTCGGACTGAACCATCTCGCATGGGTCAGAAAGTTCGTGTTTCAGGGGAACGACATTACGCGGACGGCGATAGAGACATTCATCGAGAACGCGGCGGAAGAGTGGGAAGTCGAGTCGACCCGGGAGAACATGATCACCGCGATTCGGCAGTTGAACATGATCGTCAATCCCTATCTCCAGTATTACTACTCAACGGCGACCGTGCTGGACACGCTCAAGGCCAAGGAATGCACGCGCGGCGAGGAAGTGGTGAAGGTGGAGAACACCCTGTTTGAGAAGTACCGGGACGTGGAACTGAAAGAGAAGCCCGAGGAACTGAGCAAGCGCGGCGGTGCCCATTATTCGACGGCGGCGTTCCACCTGGTGGATGCGATAGAGAACAACCGGGGCAACCGCCAGATTGTATGCTGCCGCAACAACGGGGCGGTGCCGACCTTTGACGATGATGTGGCGGTGGAGATTCCCGCGCTTATCAGCGAGGAAGGCGCGGCGGGCATTGCGCAGGCCGCACCGGAACCGCCGATTCGCGGGCTAATGCAGCTTGTGAAGGCCTATGAGTCGCTGACGGTGGAGGCGGCGGTCAAGGGTGACCGCACGGCCGCGTTCAACGCCATGCTGCTGCACCCGCTGATGCCGGATGCGAACGGCTGCAAGGCGCTGCTCGACGAACTGCTTGAGATTAACCGGCCCCATTTGCAGGGGACCTTCTTCTAGGCGGATCGGCGCCACAGGGCGCCGCGCGGTTCACAAACCGGCCCAGAGGGCCAAGGAGAAACACGATGACCCGTCCAGCCATTTGCCAGACGAGCCTTCCCGGACGCGAACCGGACAAGCGGGGCAAGGTGCGCGACATCTATGACCTTGGCGACAACCTGCTGATCGTGGCGACGGACCGCCTCTCGGCGTTTGACTGGGTAAACCCGGTGGGCATTCCCGACAAGGGCCGGATGCTGACGCAGATTTCCCTGTTCTGGTTTGAGCAGGTGAAGGACCTTTGCACGAACCACCTCATTTCGGCGGATGTGGCCGACTTTCCCGCCGAGTTTCAGGCGCACGCGGAGACCTTCGAGGGCCGCTCGATGCTGGTGCGCAAGTGTGACATTTTCCCGGTGGAATTCATCATCCGGGGCTACCTTGCGGGCAGCGGACTCAAGGAGTACCGGCAGCAGGGGACCGTGTGCGGCATCAGGCTGCCCGAGGGCCTGGTTGAGGCGAGCAAACTGGAACAGCCCATCTACACCCCGTCGACGAAGGCCGAGTCGGGGCATGACATCAATATCAGCCCGGAGCAGGCCGGTGAGGTGATCGGCAGGAAGTGGAACGACCTGGCGTCCTCGACGGCGATCCGGGTCTACGAGCGTGCGCGGGACATCGCGGCGGAGCGCGGCATACTGCTGTGCGACACCAAGTTTGAGTTTGGCGTGCGCGGGGGCAAGCTGATTCTGGCGGACGAGATTCTGACGCCCGATTCGTCCCGGTTTTGGCCAGCCGATCAGTACCAGCCCGGCAGGAGCCAGCCGAGCTACGACAAACAGTTTGTGCGCGACTGGCTTGAGACGACCGATTGGGACAAGAACTCGCCGCAGCCGGCATTGCCGGCGGACGTGGTTGAAAAGACGCGCGCGAAGTACCTGGAAGCGTACACCCGCCTGACGGGTAAGAAGGACCTGTAAACGTGGAATCGGACCATTTGGACCCGCAGGATGCGGACGCGATGCACCCGTCCTGCGATGATGCCGGACATGATGACGACCATATGCACGACGAATGCGGCGTGTTCGGGGTGTTCGGTCATCCGGAAGCGCCGAAGCTGATCTATCTGGGCCTGTACGCCCTGCAGCACCGGGGGCAGGAGGGTGCCGGCATCGTGTGCGCCGACGAGGGGGTCCTTTCGGCGCACCGGGGGGTTGGACTGGTTTCGGACGTGTTCAAGCCGCACAAACTGGCCCGGGTGAGCGGTGACCGCGGCATCGGCCATGTGCGCTATTCGACTTTTGGATCGAGCAATCTGAAGAATGTGCAGCCGCTGGTGGCCGACTACGCGCGCGGGTCCATGGCGGTGGCGCACAACGGCAACATAACGAACGCCGCCGTGCTCCGCGAGAACCTGGAGGAGCAGGGCGCGATTTTTCAGGCGACGACGGACACCACCGTCATCCTCCATCTCATTTCCCGCTCCAAGAAGCCGACATTCACGGAATGCCTCATTGAGGCACTCGGCCAGTTGGTGGGGTCCTACACCGTGGTTGCCATGAACGGCACGGAAGTGGTTGCCGCGCGGGACCCGCACGGTTTCCGTCCGCTCTGGCTCGGCAAACTGGACGGCGGCTGGGCGTTGGCGAGCGAAACCTGCGCGCTGGACATCATTGACGCCGAATGGGTCCGTGAGGTTGAGCCCGGCGAGGTGATCACAATTACCGACAGGGGCATCACTTCGGTGAAGCCCTTCCCGCCCGCGGAACCCAAGCAGTGTGTTTTTGAGTTTATCTATGTGGCGCGCCCGGACAGCTACATCTTCGGCAAGAGTGTGGACGAGGTGCGCAAGAACCTTGGCCGCGAACTGGCGCTGATAGCGCCCGTGGACGCGGACTTGGTCATGGCGGTGCCCGATTCGAGCAATCCGGCCGCGCTGGGCTATTCGCACCAGTCCGGGCTGCCCTTCGACATGGGCTTTATCCGGAACCACTATGTGGGGCGCACCTTCATTGAGCCGGACCAGGGCATCCGCGACTTCGGGGTGAAGATCAAGCTCAACCCGTCGCGGCATGCGGTCAGCGGCAAGCGCATTGTGCTGGTGGACGACAGCATCGTGCGTGGCACCACGGCCAAGAAGATCATCAAGATGCTCCGCACCTGCGGCGCGAAAGAGGTTCATTTCCGCATCGCCTCGCCGAAGATCATCGCGTCCTGTTTCTACGGAATAGACACGCCCAACAAGAAGAAGCTCATCGCCCACAACATGAGCGTGGAAGAGATACGCGACTATCTTGAAGTGGACTCGCTGGCGTATCTGGATCTCGACGCGCTGCTTCGGGCGACCGGTTGCGATCCGTCGCACTTCTGCACCGCCTGTTTCACGGGCGCATACCCAACCCTCGTGCCGGACGACTATGTTCCGAAGACCAACAACAAGCGGCACGTGGACCACAGCACGGAAGTGTACGGGGCATAGGCCGCTGGGCGCGCCCGTCATTACCGCGAAACCGGGAAATCTCCGTTGGCACACACTGGGAGCGCCGGCGTCCCGCCGGCTTCGGGAGCCGGACGGCCGTCTGAGTTGATTTGTCTTCTGCAAAGTGTTTGAATGCTTTCCGTTTGACAGCACTCAACAGCCAAAAGGAAGCATCTCATGGCTCCCCTCAAAGTCGCCATTGTTGGCATGGGCAACATTGGCAATGTGCATGCGCGCTGTTACCAGGGCAACCCGAAGACAAAGATAGTCGCCGTGTGCGATATTATCCGTGAAAAGGCCGATGCGGCGGCGGCCGCCTACGGGGCGCAGGCCTTCTACAGCGTGAAGGACATGCTCAAGTCGGGCATCCGGATCGACTTTGCCAGCATGTGCACCGCAGGGAAGGAAAACGGGGGCGACCACTACACGCCCACCATGGAACTGTTGTCGGCGGGGGTTCCGACCTTGGGCGAAAAGCCGATTTCCAACGAGGTGGACAAGGCGAAGAAGATGGTGGCGCTGGCGAAGAAAAAGAATGTCCGCTATGCCATTGATCTGAACCACCGGTTTGCGCCGGCGGCCAAGCTGGCGAAGCAGTGGGTGGACGAGGGGCGACTGGGACATCTGCACATCATCAACATGACGATGTGGATCGACAATCCCAATGAGACGGCGGAGCATTTCCACGCACGCGCGCTGCATCCGCACTCGATTGACGTGATGCGCTATTTCTGCGGGGACGTGGTCAAGGTGCAGGCCTTCTTCAACCACGGCCAAACCCGTGACGGACAGACCCGCAAGTGCTGGTCCAACCTTCAGGCGAACATGCTCTTCGAGAACGGCGTGGTGGGTCATCTGACGGGGAGCTACGATGCGGGCGGCGGATTCGGGCTGGAGCGCTGCGAGGTGGCCGGCAGCCTGGGCCGTTTCGTGCTGGAGGAGGCCTGCGAGGATCTTACCCTGTACAGCCGGAACGACAGCGGCCGCGAGGCCTACCATCATCTGGGCGGCATGATGCGTATTCCGACGATTCCGCCCTCTTGTTCCGAAGGAAGGCGCCCTGTTTTTCCGAAGGAAAGCGCCCTATGATTCCGAAGGATTCCGCCACCCCATTCCAATTGATTGCGCCTGGGTGTTCCGCGCGAATCGGAGCGT
>CAIXUF010000211.1 GCA_903922535.1 Candidatus Hydrogenedentota bacterium | reverse complement strand
TCGGTCCATTTCACCAGGGTGGGCCAGTATTTGTTCGCGAAGTCGGCGTTGCCGTCCTTCTTGGCCATCGCGCCCAGGATCAGGATCATGTTGGCGCTTTCCTCGACGGGCATTTGGTTCTTTTCCGTCTTCTCGCCGCCGCCATAGACCTGGCCATTGGCCAGCGGATAGGTGCCGAGGTCGTGGGGCGCAAAGGGCCAGGGCCAGCGGCCGGACGCGGCGTAGTCCATCACGGGCTTCAACTGCGCGGCCTCCAACTTGGTGTTGAGCAGCAGGAACACCGGCGCGGCCGGATAAATCACGTCCACGGTGCAGATGCAGCCGTTGCTGAAGTTCTCCTTGGGGAACATGACCGGCGCGCCGTCACCGTCGGCGGCGATCTTCTGCGCGGCCATCGCCTCGCGGTAGGCCAGCGCGCAGAGGCGGGCGTATTCCGCGCCGCCCGCGCTCTCCAGCTTCTGCGCAAGCTCCGCGTCGAATTTGGCGCAGCGCTCCGCCAAGGGAGCGTAGTCCTTCACGGCGGCGACCAGCATCCCGGCGGCATCCATCCCGCCGCGCCGCCAGTAGGGCCGCAGCTTCGCGCCCATTAGTTCGATGGAATACTCGTCGTCATAGGCAAGAATGACCTGGCGCGTCACCGTTTCCTTGCCGGTCTTGCCAAAGTCGAGTATTGCGGCCAGCACGGGCCAACCGTTATCGGCGCGGCGCGTTCCCTTGAGATCTGCGCGGTGAAGTGTGCCGTCCTCGACAAAGGGGGTTCGCGACTGGTCTGCCAGTTCGATGCGCGACGACACACCCTTCTGTTCGGGCAGCGCCAGATAGACGCGGCCCCAGTCGATGCGCAAATCGTCGCCCTTCTTGGCGAGCACGGGCTGTTCTTTGGTGCCCATGTGCATCGCCGTGCCGCCCTCGAAGTCAATTCGGCCCCACTGCACCTCTTGTTCGGGTTTGTTCACGCACCACTCGCCGGTGATGTCGAGGTAGACCTGCACCGTGTGATCCGCGCCGTCCGACGGCATGGCCTTAAACGTCACATAGGTGGCCGGGCGCGACAGGATGTCGATGTCGTCCGGCAGCAGCGGCGAGAGAAAGGTCACCTGCAACGCAACGCCGCCCGCGGCAAAGTCATAGACCGTGCTGGTCGCGTTCACCGTGAGCGCGCGCTGCTCCATCGCGGGCACATCCTTCGGGTCCGGCCCGGCGAAACGGTAGGGCTTGCCGTCAATGCGGACCAGTCCGCACAGCGCGTTCACCTTGCCCGTCCAGTGGCGGGACCAACTGTCCGTGAGGTGATCGTCAAATGACCACACGCTGAAATAGGGGTCATGCGTGACCAGCGGCACGGCGGGAGGCCGCATCGCGGGCGCGGCGTCCGTGGCGGAAGGACAAAGCAGCAGGGCAGAGAGAACCAGCACGGCGTTCATGTAAACCTCCTCGTTGTTGACAAACGGCCGACCCCGGCCATGACCAAATCACGACTCTTCGTATGGACCGAGAAAACGCTCGCCATTGAAATGAATCAGATGTGACGGCGCATCAGCGCACCATACTTCAGTCTCCCAGGCAATGCTTGCAAGATGACGCGCCATGGCGGAACGGCTGGGAAATGCGGTCACATACACCAATCCCGCCGAGGAACCGGCAAACAACTGCGCCAGTTCCTCGTGGCGTTTTCCGTCCACCGGCCCGTGGCTTGTGACAGATTCCACCAATAGAAGCCACTTGCGCTTCGGGCAGTACAGCACAACGTCCGGCATCTTGCCGTGGGTGTCCAACGACACCCCCAACTTATCAAGGAGTCTCTTGTCGAAGTAGCCCCATTTGTCCCCCGTGTCTCCCGCATAGACCAAATGCGCGCCGGGAACAAACCGGGGCCCAAATTCTTCTATGATGGCCTTGATTAGTTCACTGTGTGCTCCCGGCGTTAACCGGATTCCTTTTCCAGGAGCAATAACGACCGGAATCTGGTTCAGGGTCCGCGCCTTGGCATACCTTGCCGAAAGCGATTCGTTTGCGGCTAGATAGGCTTCCAGCGCCTCCTTCCACTTGTTGGAGCCAAAGACGCGCAATAGGACAAGCGCATCCGGGCCGATCTGGTAAACAGCCTTGGGGCTGTTCACTGGTCTTTCGGGCACGTCGGGGTTGTAGGCAGCCAGTCCAGCGGAGACAAACTGGTGGATGGTCTGACGTCTGAAGGTTTCACGGGTATTCGGCGCATAATCTTTGCCGTAATGGTCGCGGCTGAATTCCATCATGGGTGTGATCCCAATGAGTGGATTCTCGCATTGGGCCCACTTCTTCTTCGGCGTCAAGTTTAGTAGTGCGAGTAGACACAGGGCGGAGCGTTCATTTCGCTGTTCCCGGGGCATTCCCAAAGCTGCCAAGATATTCAGCGCCTCATCCACATGTTTGTGCAGACTCATGAAAGCGCTTCCAGCTTCTTGTCTATGGCATCCTGCGTTGGCGCCTTCTGGGCCATTGCCCACCGCCCGAGACGTGTGAGCGTTTTGCGGTCGGGATATTTCATTGCCCTGAGATCTGTCGCGTTTACTTGTGTATGGCCGTTGAATCTCCGGAAGGCGCTGTCCGCAGCGGTGGAATTGAGAAAGGCCGAAAGCCCCCATGCAAGGATTTCCGAAAGCCCGCCTCTGTTTTCGTGAAAGACATTTAGATGGTTCTCAAACCCGAACATCTCGGCATGCAGAACTGACGGACTTGCCACACCGGCGACAATCCGTCGTCGCTCCTCCTTGGCCGAGAAGCGCCGTACCACCGCATAGTGGCCTGCGGGATACAGCAGCCGCTCTGTCTCTCCGTTTCGAAGAATTGCGTTGGGCTTCCTGCCTTCCGGCTTGGGCCAGTCCACCAATCCGGAGCCGAAATGGCAGGGGTAAAGCAGTGGAACGGTGCCTTTGCCGGGCAACTGGCAAATGTGCGCCCGTGCGCGAAAATCCACCACAGGCCCGGTGGACACCTGAATGCCCAAGTCTTTCAGGGAAGAGCCAAAAGAGGAGGCAAAGTCGGGAATGGTGTTTCTCGTTGAGTCTGGAATGTGGATGAAATGCTCCAGGTCATTCGGCAGCACAATGCTGCTGAAGGGATGCGCGCAAAGAGTGCAATCCTGAAAATGATCATCGGTTGATGTCGAGATGACCACCTCGCACTGCGGCGCGTCCCGTTCCAAATGGATGATGACATTCTCCTGAAGTACACTGTCATCCTTGAATGCCTTGTCCCGCGCACCGAAAAGATGAATCTGCCGGATGGCGGCACGGGAAAGAAGGTATTCACGGAAAGGCCGGTAATAGGGGCCGTTGCAAAAGCTCCGGGGAATGATGGCCACAAGCTGTCCGCCCGGCGCGAGGAGTGCGAGCGCCAGCGCGACGAATGCCGAGTACAGATTCACCGTTTCAATTCCTGCGCGGCGCAGCAGCATCCGGTGCCGGGAATTGGAATTGATCTTCTTGTACGGCGGATTCAAAATGGCATGGGTAAAGGGAGGCAACGGCGTTGCAAAAATGTCTCCCGTCAACGACTCCACCGCCGCCTCGATAAAATCCGAAGATTGAACTGAATAGGAAACGAACGGCTTCCGCGCGTACTTGGCAAGATTCCTTTCAAAATGCGAACGAAGCGTTTCATCAATCTCAAAAGCGGCTGTGGAAACATGTTTGAACTGAAGTTCGGTCTTTTCACAGCGTTCCAAGAAGGCGGCCGTTAGCGCTCCCATGCCCGCACCGGGATCGAGCAAGTGGCAATTCTTGTTCTCGCCGGCTTGAAACAGGGAGGCCATGAAACGGGCCACTGTGGCGGGCGTCATGAACTGCCCCAGCTTTGAACGCCTTTCGGCATCAAGACTGGTGGTGAGTTCGACCCGAACTTTGTCAATTGCTGCCAGCACGCCCAAGAATCTCCAACTGCCGCCGCAAGAAGGGCAACTTCCTCTCCATAGAATATCACATTCCCCGGATGTCTTCGGCGATTACTCCACGTCATCCTCCACCCCCGGCGAGGCGTCGGTCGGGTCGTAAATCACTTCCGCCAGGGCCAGTCCCTGGGGCGGGGCGCAATGGCCGCGGAAAGGACCGCGCGCGGCCAACTGGTTGTCGATGAATTCCGGTTCAAAGCGTCCGCGCGCCACCTCGATAAGCGTGCCGCAAATGTTGCGCACCATTTTATAGAGAAAGCCCTCGCCGTGAAACTCCAAATGCCAGAGACTCGGATGGTCCACCGGCCCAGCCCAGCCGCCCGGTTTGAGTGTGATGTTGTAGACGGTGCGCACGGTCGTCTTCATCTGGCTGCCCGTGCTCTGGAAGCCGGCAAAGTCGAGTCGGCCGATGAACTTGGGCAAACAGTCTTCCAGCAACGCCATGTCCACTTTGTGGGGCACGTGCCAGGCGCAGTGCGCCGCGAAGGGGTCGGCCTCGCGGCCGAAATCGAAGGCGTAGACGTAGCGCTTGGCCTTGGCGGAGAAGCGGGCGTTGAACGATTCCGGCGCGGGCTCGATGCTTTCGATGCGCACGCGCGGCGAGAGCATCTTGGACACGGCATGGCGCAGGCGCACGGGCACCCTGCCGGGCCAGCGGCACGAAAATGCCTGCCCCAGCGCATGCACGCCCGCATCGGTGCGGCCCGCGCCCTGAATGGGCACGGGTTGGCCCGCGATCTGCGCAAAGGCGTCCTCGATGGCCGCCTGCACCGACGGACCGTTGTCCTGCCGCTGCCAGCCGACGAAGCCTGTGCCGTCGTAGCGGCACACGCCCTTGAGTGTGGTGATGGTGGAATCCATGGAGGGGATTGTAGCGGAGGGACTATGGGTGGCGCCATGCGGATGGATTCCATGGACGATATGGACGATATGGACGACATGGACCGTATGGACGGGATGGACACCGGGAAGGGCGCGCCCCTATTCATTCCGTCCATTCCGTCCATACGGTCCATATCGTCCATGCTTTGCGAAGAGACCGGCGGCCACATCCAGGACCTTAATGCCCATGCTGCTTCGGGTCGGTCCGTGCCAGCTTCTCGATCAACGCGCGCTGTTCCGCCGTGAGATGCGTGGGCACCTCGATTTGCACACGGACGATCTGGTCGCCCTTGGGGCCGCCGCCGAGGGGCGGGAGGCCCAGGCCGCGCAACCGGAACTGCTGTCCGGACTGGGTGCCGGGGGGCACGGTCAGGTGCGCCTTTCCCTTCAGCGTGGTCACCGCCACCTTGGCTCCGAGCGCCGCGTCGGGGAAACTGACACGCGCTTCGCTGACAAGGTCCTGTCCCTGCCGTTCAAACACGGGGTCCGGCGCCACTTCCACGACAACGTACAGGTCTCCGGCCCTGCCGTCCTTGGCGGCGGCGGGGGCACCCTGCCCGGCGAGGCGCAGGCGCAGGCCCGTTTCGGCGCCGGGAGGCACGCTGATGGTGACTTCGCGCGGCTTTCCGCCCGGCTCGGCGAGGGATACCTTGCGCGTCACGCCCTCGGCCGCCTCGCGCAGCGTGATGCGGATCTGGGTCTCAAAGGAGGCGCCCGTCGCGGCCTCCTGCGCAAAACGCGCACCCGCACCGCCGCCAAAGAGCTTCTCAAAACCCGCACCGAACATGGATCCAAGGTCAAACTGGGAAGCGAAGGAGGACGCGTCGAATTCCGGGCCTGATGGTTCCCGACCGGGCTGGGCACCGGAAAAGTCCTGGGCGCCCCCAAAGGGGTTGTCCAATTGCGCGTCATACTGTCTGCGGCGGTCCTCTTTCTTCAGGGTGTCGTAGGCTTCATTCATTTCCTTCAGACGTGTCTCGGCCTTCTTGTCCCCGCCGGTCTTGTCCGGATGGTACTTGTGCGCAAGCTTCAAATAGGCTTTTCGGATTTCGTCGTGCGTCGCCGTGCGCGGAACACCGAGGATGTCATAGAAGGTCTTTGTTGCTGTGGTGCTCATGGTCGCGTTCCTTTCGGAGATGTATGTCTGCCGAAAGGACGCATGTATCATGCCAAGCGCAGAAAGATTCACAACACATTGCATGGCAGCGGGTTGCAGATACTGTCGCTTGGGAAGAGAAAACCCCATTGCCCTGTGTGCTTTATCGTGCAACACTACTGTGCGGGAATGAAGCAGCCTGCGGGGCCCTTTTCATAGCGGCGCAGCAGCCGGAGGCTGCCGTCGGCATCGTGAATCGCGCACAGGGTTTCCCGTTCAGAGAGGATGATCAGGCCAAAGGAGGCGTGTTGGCCCCGGTCTGTCGACCGGCGCAGATGACCCGGATTCATGGACAGAACGCCGTCCTCCAGCGCAATCCGGGCGGCGTGCGTGTGCCCGGTCAGCAACAGGTCCGTGCCGGACCGAAGGGGGGCGATGTCGCGCTCCGCGTGGGCGAAGGCAATCCTGCGGCCGAGAACCGTTTCCACGCGGGCCTTGGGCACACGATAACTTTGGTACTCGGGACACCAAAGACCCGGCACGGCCCACACGGCGTGCCCGGCCATTTCGAGCTGGTTCGCGTCGGCGTAATCGTCGCCAAGATGGATGATAACTTCGGCGGCGAACTTCCGCGACAGCAGGTCCGCCACTTTGTGCATCAACCGCACGTTGCCGTGCGTGTCACTCATTACACCCAGAATCATGCCGGGCTCCGGCCCTGTGGGACAGCCGCCCCGGGCTGTCAGGCTGTTACGAATGCCAGGAAGGTGACAGCCGGGGGCGGCTGTCCCACATTTTCATGGCCCAATGGAAGGATACCCGGCATGCGCGCCACAGTCAACCGTCAAAATTGCGCCGCCGTGCCGGGCAGGGTATGATATTGCCCGTATTAAACCGTTGAGGAACCTGTCACCATGCCAATCCGTATTTTCTTTCTGCTGTTTTGCGCCAGTCTGGCTTTCACCGCGTCCGTGAACGCCGCCCCTGCGGACCCCCAGGCTTCTGCCGCGCTGGGCGGCAGGCTTGATCCGATGCTGGAAAAGGCAAAGAACGTGCTCGACGGCGTCGAGAGCGTGCCCGTCCGGGACAACGCGCTGCCGACGCCCCCGGCCGATGCGATCGAGCTTGATGCAAAGCGCTGCGTGGAGCTGGCGCTGTCGCAAAACCCGAAGGCGGGCCAGGCTGACGCGGCGGTGGACGAGCGCGAGGCCCAGATTGGCGTGGCCAGGTCGGCGCGCATGCCGCAGGTAAAGGCCATGGTGGGGGGCAATTACACGCCAAACCTGCAGTCAACCATTGGCATTCCGCCCATCCTGGAGACCATCATCCCGGTCAACAGCGTCCTGCCCAAGAAGCTGACCGGTTCACAAAGTATCAACGTGGAGCAGGTGCTTTACGCGGGCGGCTCCATAAGCGCCGCGATTCGCGCCTCCGAGTTCTTGGCGCGCTCCGAGGAATGGAAACGCCGCGCATCGCTGCTCGATTTGGCCTTCGAGGCGAAAATCGCCTTTTTTGACGCCGCCGCCGCGCGCGGTCTGGTGGCCGTCGCCCAGGACAGCATTTCCGCCTACGAGCGGCATCTCACCGACGCAAAGACGAAGCTGGAACAGGGCATGGCCAGCAAGTTTGAGGTGCTGCGCGCCGAAACCGAACTGCGCGCCCGCGAAAGCGACCTGGAATCGGCCCTGACCGGCGAGCAACTGGCGACGCTCAATCTGCGGCGCGTGCTCGGACTGCCGGGCGACCAGCCGGTGCGCCTGGCCGGGGATTTCAAATGGGATCCGCTTGACACCGCCGTGGACACGCTGGTGGCCGAGGCGCGCAAAGCGCGGCCCGAACTGGCCGCGCTGGATGCCGCCGTTGCGGCGGCGCGGGAAAATGTGGCGGTGAAACAGGGCGCCTTCCTTCCGCAC
>CAIXUF010000210.1 GCA_903922535.1 Candidatus Hydrogenedentota bacterium | reverse complement strand
GACGATATCAACAGGCATTGGGCCAAAACCATGCTTTATGAGATCATGCCCAAACGCGCCGAGGACGAGTACAATCTGACCAACGACACCGACTTTGCCTATGAGCTTCCGGGATACGGCCGGTACCGCGTGAACATGTACCGGGACCACAAGGGCATCTGCGGCGTGTTCCGCCTGATTCCGTCGAAGGTCCTCACGTTTGAGCAATTGCAGCTTCCCGAGTCGGTCAAGCAGTTCTGCAACCTCAGCAAGGGGCTGGTGCTGGTGACGGGGCCGACGGGCAGCGGCAAATCCACCACGCTTGCCGCGATGATAGACTACATCAACAAGAACCGCGACGATCACATTATCACGATCGAGGACCCGGTGGAGTTTGTGCACGAGAACCAGCGGTGCCTTGTCAACCAGCGCGAGGTCAACACGGACACGGTGAGTTTCAAGGCGGCGCTGCGCGCGGCGCTGCGCGAGGACCCCGACATTGTGCTGGTGGGCGAGATGCGCGACCTAGAAACGACCCACATCGCCATAGAAACGGCCGAGACGGGGCACCTGGTTTTCGGCACGCTGCATACCACCACGGCGGTTTCCACAATTGACCGCCTGATCGACCAGTTCCCGCCGGATCAGCAGCACCAAATCCGGGCCATGCTCGCCTCGTCGTTGAAGGGCGTGGTGGCGCAGAACCTGCTCAAGAAGATAGGCGGCGGCCGGGTGGCGGCGCTGGAGGTGCTGATCGTCAACCAGGCGGTCGCCGCGTTGATCCGCGACGCCAAGAGCGCGCAGATCATGACCATCATGCAGACCGGACGCAGAGAGGGCATGACGCTGCTGAACCAGGAACTCATGCGGCTGATCCACGCGGAGATAGTGGAGCCCATTGACGCATACCAGAAGTCCGCGGACAAGCCGGACTTGATCAAGAACCTTGAGGCCGCGGGCATTTCCCTGTCGCCGTCTTCGAATGAAGGGGTCAGCCGCCGGCAGGAGCGGGCCGTCCCGGCCCGCTGTTGAGTTGCTTCAGTTCCTCATCGATGAGGGCGCGGCCCTTGTCGTCGAGGGAGGGCATGGCACGAAGCTCGCCGTAGGCGTCGCGCGCCTCGGCAATGCGGCCCAGTTTCACCAGCGCGCGGGCGATGGCCCACTTGACATCGAAAGTCGAGGGGGATTGGGCGGCGGCCTCGGTGAGCATGGTCAATGCCTCGTTGGCGCGGTTCTGCCGCACCCGCATGTCGGCCCACTGCACCGCCAGGGGGGCGCGCATCGTTTCGGGCAGACATCCCTTCGCCGTGTCAAAGAGGCGCTCGGCGCGTTCAAAATCACCTATGTTGGAGAAGACAATGCCAAGGTTGAACGCCGACGAGCACGCGCCCGGCCCGGTCAGGGGCCGCTGCTGGAGCATCTCGAACAGGATCACGGCGGACCATCCATAGGCCTGCGCAAGCGGCATCGCCCCCCCCGGATCGGCGCCGCGCACGGCGGAGGCCAGGATCAGTGTGGCATTCTCCAGCGCGTCGGGCCCGCGGCGCAGCACCAAGTCCACTGCGGCCACACGGGGCAGCGGCTTTTCGGAAAGCTGCTTTTCCAGCGCGCCGCATGACCGCTGAATGGAATCCTCGAAGGACTTTACCCGGCCGTGTTCAAAGGCAAACCGGGCGTAGTTGGTCCACACCTCGGGCAGGCGCGGGGCGCCCTGCACGGCGCTTCGGTAGGCATTCTCGGCGCCATCCAGGTCATGGTAGCCGTTTTCCAGGACATTTGCCAGAAACAGATGGGCGGTGGCCTGCGCGTCTTGCTCCGCTTTGGGCTGGCGCCGCAGCCAGTTGATCTGCTCCGTGAGCAGGGCACGCAGCCGGTCATAGCGCCTGTGGTCGCGGGCGAATTC
>CAIXUF010000209.1 GCA_903922535.1 Candidatus Hydrogenedentota bacterium | reverse complement strand
GCTCGCCGACGGACATGCACGCGACGATGATCGAAGAAGCGGCCAACGCGGGCAAGCAGATCTTCTGCGAAAAACCCATCGCGCGCACGCTCAAGGAGATCGACCAGGCGTTGGACGCGGTGAAGAAGGCGGGCGTCGCACTCCAGATTGGATTCAACCGCCGCTTTGACGCCAATTTCGCGCGGGTGCGCAGGGCGATTCTTGCCGGGGAAATCGGCGAGCCGCATCTGCTCCACATCATCAGTCGCGATCCCGGTCCGCCGCCCATCGAGTACGTCAAAGTCTCGGGCGGCATGTTCCTCGACATGACCATCCACGACTTCGACATGGCCCGTTTCCTCATCGGCGACGAGGTCGAGGAGGTGTACGCGGCGGGGGCGGTGCGCGTGGACCCGGCCATCGGCGAGGCGGGTGATTTGGACACGGCACTTGTCACGCTCAAGTTCAAGAGCGGCGTGCTGTGCGTCATCGACAACAGCCGCAAGGCGGTCTATGGCTATGACCAGCGCGTCGAGGTGCTTGGCAGCGAGGGCGGTGCGGCGGTGGGCAACAACCATCCCAACACCGCGGTCATCAGCGACGCCGCCTGCGTGCACCGCGATCTGCCCCTCAACTTCTTCATGGATCGTTACCTGGAAAGTTTCCTCGTGGAAGTGGCCGCGTTTGTGGATGCGGTGCTCGACGGCAAACCGACGCCGGTGACCGGCGTGGACGGCCGCGCCGCCGTGGCGTTGGGCATTGCCGCCCTCCGTTCACACAAAGAAAACCGCCCGGTACGGCTGGAAGAGATTGAGAAAAGATAGGCTTCGAAAGCCCCGGTATTATCTGTTACCCATGTCCCCGGTTCGTACCCTTGTCCGGATACCCCAAGGGGGTTATGGAGCAAAGCCCAGGGTTGGCCGAAGGCACGCCTTTGGCGTGACAAGGCCTACCCTGGGTAACCGATGCCCCAATTCAACATTGAAGGGGGTGGTTCCGGAACTACGGCACAACGCTTTCAGGGTAGGGAAATGTGGAGGGGTACGCCCGTTACCCGGAGTAGGCGTACGGTTCCGCTTCGCTCCGCCTCCCGCCAACCCCGGGCTTTGCTCCATAATCCTGTTGGGATATCCGAATCAGCGGTCATCTGCCAAGAGAAGCCGTTCCGATCTGCTCAACCGGACATTGGACGCGGACCTCGAACTCTGACATCACCTGATCCGCTTTCCAACTCCGCTTTCCACCGATATAGTTCAGATAGAGTTCATCCGTAAAACGTGCCCGTTCCGCCTTCTTTGCGCCCTGATACAGCAACAACAACGGCTTCTCTGAGACAAAGCTTATGATCTTGTCGACACAGACCGTGGTGGCCTCGCCTTTCACGATTGTGCCCGCGCTGGAAGGGACCACCTGCTCATCTTCGCCGAAGGCGATGCGCCGTTCGCCGGTCTCGTACACCCAATGCGGATTGTTGAGCACACCCACGAGCCCCGTCGCGATCTCGTCGGTTTCGATGTCGCCCAACGCCACAAGCCTCTCGCGCATGCGCCAGGTTCCGTCGGGCTCGGAGCGGAAATTGAGGAAGGCCCGGATCTGGCCCTCTCCGTGGTCCAGCTCCAGCGCGGCCTCGAAGGACCGGGCGTCACTCGTGACCTTCACGTCATGAATGCGGATGGGCAGGTCCTTTTCCTCGCCCGCGAGCCGCACATGCCCGATGCCGCTGCGCGCATGCGGCGAGGTGATGCGATCCGGGCGGAACGCAACAAACTGCGCCATGATCTGCGCACCCCAGCTAAAGGTGTGAATCGCCGAGCTTGTGCGGTTCAGGATCAGCTTCCCGCCGTCCATCCGCAGCACGCCGATCTTTGGCGCCGGATCATCCACGATGGGCCCGTGACACCGCAGCGCCAGCCACTCCATCGCGTCGTAGTAAATCAGGTCCGAAAGGGTTGACGGAAAGAAGAATTCCTCGTCCAGATACACCGTCCCGGAGGTCGTGCGTGCCTGCATCAGATCCTGGGTGGCCAGACAGGGGCGGAGCAGGCTCCAGGCGCTGGGATCGCCCGCATAACACGCCATGAGACTGTGCAGGTAAGACCATTCAGGATCACGCAAAAGCTCCCAGTCCTGGCCGTTGGGGTATACAAAGCCCCCGCTGGGCAGCGAGAACCACTGAAGGTCCGCGTACACGCCCGCGCAGTTGTACGATGCCGCCTGCGGCGCTTTCCGCCCGGTCATGGCATAGTCCACGATGCAGCCCATGGAAAGCGGAAAGCATCCCATGTAGTCCGGATGGACCCGTCCGTGGTTCTCCAGCGTGAAGTCATCGTAGATATTCGCGCCAGTAAACTGCTCCGATACAGGCCGTCCATCCACCATCTCGCCTGAATGCTCATCGGCCGGGCGCAGCAGCGAGGACAAAGCCCACCGTTGAAACGCCTTCTCCCAGCCGGCGCGGCGCGAATCCTCGGGCATCAGCACCGCCGCCACGGACAGAATCTGGCTGTTCCATTCGTTCTCTTCCGCCTTTGTGTCGTTCTCGATCTGGTGCGGCGGCTCGGTTCCCGCAATGCGGTCCGCCTCGTGCGCGATCACTTTCCGCAGCGACTCCTGAAGGTCAACGGGGAGATCGTCCCAGACCCACCACGCGCCGCGGCCAAGCATGTGCGCCCAATGGGCCGACTGCCACTGGCTGCCCCACTGCTTCCCATCGCCAGAAGTCCGGGTGCCGGTCAGATGGATGGCGGTCAGGTACCGCATCATTGGAATGATGGATTCCTTCAGCAATTCATCCCGCGACACCCCGACCGTCGCGGCGTCATAGGGACCGAAGCGATGCAGGAAGGCGAAGCCGCACACGATGCCCGCGTTGGGTCGAACCCAATGCTCGTCGCTCTTGCTGTCCGTTGCCAGTTTCAGCGACGGGTCCGCGTCCCAGGGATGAACCTTGCCCAGCAGGTTTCTGGCCTGCTTCTCTATCGAGACGTAAAGGTGCGTTTCCATGTCGCCCAGATCGCCTGGGGCGGTGACACCCGACGATGGTTCAATGACGGGCATCGGCCCCGACGCAAGCGCCGTGCCGGCGGCACTTGACATGATAAGGGCGATGATGGACAGGATACTGGACAGGGTTTCAAACAAGGTTTGGGGCGTGAGATACATGGGTTGGATCAGGAGTCGAGAGGCAGTGTTCATGAATTGTGGCACCCTCCATTTGTAAGCGGCCCGTGGATTGTTAAGTGCGGAAATCTCCGAAGAAATGGGTAAGGGTAAGATTGCCGGATAGTGGCGCAAGTGCGGGGAAAAGAAGCAGAGAGGCTGGCGGGACGGCTTTGCCGTTGACCGGGCTACCGGCACCCTTGTTCTTCCCCGTTGAGATGGACGCCGTCCCGTTCGATGCCGTCCATGTTGCGTCGATCGGATTTTCGCCGTTCCGCCTGGCGCCGGTCCGGCCCGCCCTTGCGCAGGTTGGCGCCGCGCAGGTCCGCCCCGACCAGGTTGGCGTCGCCCAGGTTGGCGTGGCTCAGATCCGCGCCGCGCAGGTTTGCACCGCGCAGATCCGCGTCGCGCAGGTCCGTGTTGCAAAGGTTGGCGCCGCGCAGGTCCGCGTCGCTCAGGTCGGCGTCACTCAGCTTGGCGCAGCTCAGGTTGGCGGCGCGCAGATCGGCGTCGCTCAGGTTGGAATAGCTCAAATCCGCGCCGCCCAAGTCGGCCGCGCTCAGCTTGGCGCCGCGCAGATCCGCAAAACTCAGGTCTTCTCCGGACAATTCGGTCTTGGTGGAGGATAGAACCTCGATCAATTCGTCGCGCCCCATGCTCTTGTACTTTGCGTCCATACCCGGTCTCCCTTGCGTTGTCGCCGCCGCATTGGCGTCCCCAGCCGCACGATACTCCCCGGGTGGGGGCCCATCACCAACATAATATCAAAGCCCCCTCCGTGGCCGCGACTATTCAATCGTCCCGCCGGGACGCCGGCCGGCCCGCCGGATCCCTCTCTGTTCAGTTCATCAATCCCTGGTCAGCGCAGGAGTTTGATCCGAAGGATGCGGCCCGTTTCAGGGAGGGAGATTTGCTGCTCGTCGCCGTTCAGACGGCGGCGGGGCGTCCATTGGCTGTCGAGGAAAGTGCCTTCGTCGATGGAGAGGATTTCAGCGTCTCTTGGGGGGCCTTCAAGCTCGCGGAACACGGCATTGAAGCCCATGCCGGCAACGAGGAACTCGTCGCGCGAGAACTTGACGATCATCCCCGCGCCGCGCCCTTTTTCCGGATCGAACTTGACCGTATAGCCCACCACGGCGGCGAGTTTGTCGCCAAGTTTAAGGGCGGCGGTGGTGTCGCCGTTTTCTCCGAGCTCCTGGACCACGGGGAACAGGGTGCCGGTGTGCCGGCGTTCGGCGATCAGCGGCAGCAGCGGCCGCAGGATGGCATAGACCCGCGCCAGTTGCACGGCGGCGGGGTTGGCCTCGTCGATGCCGGGCGGCGCCTGCGCGGCGGAATCCCAAAGGGGGTCCGCCTCCTTGAACATGTCGTCGATGCCGAACACGGACCAGGCGAGGCTGTTGAATCCGGCAAAGGCGGTGAAGGCAAATGCGGGGTAATAGGGCTCGAAATTGACTTCCGGGATGAACAGCGCGTTGTCCGGCCGCGCGTACGCGGCGCAGACACTGGCGAAGCGCGGATGGTAGATGTCGGGGGCCAGAAAATCAAGATGCGGCGCGGCGCATTTCCAGAGGTCCAGCATGTTCTCATTGGGTCCGCCGCTGGGCCACACACCGGCCCTTTCGCCGTTGCCCCCGGCGAGCCACGCGTTGGCGTACATGGGCAGCGGATATTCCTCCTTCCCCGCAGCGGCCAGGTTCTCGACATGGCGCGCGACGCTCCAGCCGGTGCAGGCTTCGGGGGCCATGTCGCCGAAGACCTCTGTCCACGTGCCCGCCGTCCTGTTCCCGTTTTCGCCCCATGCCTTTGCCAGGGGCGGGGACAGGGAGGCGCGGTGCGCATCAAGCCATGCCGTCAGCTCCGGCGGCGCCGCCCCCTGAAACCACGCCGTCCCCGCAGCCGAATAGTCGCGGTCCGACCCGAGAAGGCCCGCCTCATTTTCAACCTGCACCAGGATCACCGTGCGGTCCGACCCGTCGATTTCGCGGAGATGCCCCATCATCGCGCGGAACGCCGCCGCATCGGCCTGGCGCGTGGCGTCTGCCAGCGGGGACAGGACCGGCAACTCCCCGCCGCGGGCGTCGATCACGCGCGGGAACCGCGCCCTGTCCCGCTTGACCCATTCGGGCGCGTACTGCATCGCGCCGTTCTTCCATGCGCCGAACCAGAGCAGCACAAGCCGCAGATGGTGCTCCCGCGCCTCTTGCACGACCCGATCCACCAGCGTGAAGTCGAAATGCCCTTCCTGCGGTTCCAGCAATTCCCAGTAGACGGGGACAAACACGGTGTTTCCCTGGACTCTTTCCACGGCGGCACAGGCCCGGTCAAACCGCGCCCCGTCTGCGGCGGTTGAGTTGTGCACCTGCCCCCCCAGGATCAGAAACGGCTGTCCGTCCACTGTGAGCGTGTGGTGGCCGTCCCGCATTTCGACGGTCGGCGGCGGGCCCGCCGATGCCGTCACGGCAAAACAGACGCAACAGAACAGCGGGACCGAAAGGGCTGCACGCATGCGGTTCATGGCCGGCATTTCTTTCCTCGGTTGGTGCAAACGCGACAGTAGACGTCGGGCAATGGCGCAATTCAACCAGAAGTGCAACGTTACCTGTCCCGGAAGCCGGCGTTCAACCTCCGTCCCTTCGCCATTTGCCCCCCGGCAGGATCAGTGCCTGCCAGTCAGATGTCGTCCGGTCCCCGTCGTGCCGCCTGGCGCCGGTCAGCCTGGCGCCGTTCTCCCAGGCACCGGCCGGGTTTGTCAGACGCTGTTCCGCGGCGGTCAGCCCTGCGACGGTCAGGTCTGCGTCTGCTCAGGTTTGCGCCAATCACGTTTGTGCCGATCAGCTTGGCACCGATCAGGTTGGCGTCCACCAGGTTGGCACCGCTCAGATTTGCATAACTCAGGTTGGTGAGGCTCAGGTTGGCGCCTGTCAGGTTGGCGCCGCTCAGATCCGCGTGGCTCAGATCCGCCCGGAGCAGATTGGCACCGCTCAGGTCGGCGTCGCTCAGGCTGGCCCCGCTCAGATTGGCGCCGGCCAACTTGGCAAAGCCCAGGATGGCGGAGTTCAGACAGGCGCCCACCATGTCCGCATGGCTCAGATCGGCCCGCAGCAGGTCGGCATGGCTCAGATCCGCCCGGAGCAGGCTGGCCCCGCTCAGATCGGCGCCGCTCAGGCTGGCACCGCTCAGGACGGCCAGACTCAGGTCTTCCCCGGCCAATTCCGCCTTCATGTACGAGAGCGTCTCGATCAACTCCTCGTGGTCCAGAAACTGAAACCTTGGGTTCATGCGTTGACTTTCCAGCGGCGGCGCCGCAGTTGCCGACAGCCCGGCCTTGAACATCGTCCAGACAGGTCGTCGCCTGTATACTATCAAAAGTCCCCCCTGCGGAGCTATTTGGAGGCGTTCCGTGCGCGGTAGTTCCCGCGTCCCCGGGCAGGTGTGCTATTCTAACGCATGCGGCGCCCCGGGGTTGACCGGGCCGCGGCAGAACCCAACAGCACACCCCTGGATGCACAAAAAACGCCATGAATCCCACACTCGTATCCGTTGTCATCCCCTGCTACAACGAGCAGGAGAACGTGCCGCTCCTTTTCGGGCGCATCCGCACCGTGTTTCTGGCCATGCCCGAATACCAGTGCGAGTGCCTCTTTGTCAACGACGGAAGCACCGACGGCACACGTGAAGCCATGGATGCGCTGGCGCGCGAATATCCCGAGATGCGGCCGGTGCACCTGGTCCGCAACACCGGCCAGTCCGCCGCCGTCGTGGCCGGGCTGCGCCTGGCCCGCGGCGAGTACATCCTCACGCTCGACGGCGACCTGCAAAACGATCCCCAGGATTTCGCGCGTTTCCTGGAACTGCTCCGCGACTGCGACTGCGTCTGCGGCTACCGCGCCAACCGCCACGACTCGTGGGTGCGCAAAGTGTCCAGCCGCGTGGCCAATGCCGCGCGCGAAGCCGTGCTGCACGACGGCATCCGGGATTCCGGCTGCGGTGCCAAGGGGTTCCGTCGTGCCTGCATCCCCCACATCCCCGCGTTCAACGGCGTGCACCGGTTCATGGCCGTGTTCATGCGCAAAGCCGGCATGAGCATTGTCGAGTGTCCCGTAACCCACCATCCCCGCCAGTACGGACTTTCCAAATACGGCATCGGCAACCGGCTGTGGCGCGGCCTCTATGACCTGGTCGGCGTGTCCTGGCTGCGCAAACGCTACGTCGCCCCCGAGGTCGAGAACGCCGAATAGTTCCGCCGTTAGAACCGCCCGCAGAACATCAACTCAAGCATAAACCCGTTGAAGTCGTCCTGGGCGTTGTTGAACCACAGGTAGCCGCCGAGCACATTGATCGCGTACTTGTCCGAAAGCGGAATCTCGATGCCCGCGCGGGGGCTGAGCCAGCCCAGGTTGTAAGTCTGCGTCTGCCGGATGTGCAGCAGGTCGCCCGCGAGCGGAACCGAGGCGCGCACGTCGGCGGTCGAAATCTCCCGGCTGTACCCCACATTCATCTCCGTCACGGGGCGTATGCCCTTGACAATGTTCCAAAGGCCCGGCCCGTCGCGGTGCGCCCGTTCCCAGGGCCACCAGCGCAGCGATGCGCCCAGGGACAGCGAGGTCCTGGTGAAGTACTCCTTCATGCCCACCGGAGCCAGCAGCAGCCGGTAGTCGTCCCGGTTTCGGATCGTGCCCGTTCCGGCCACGCCGTACACCGTCCAGGCAAGATTCGGAGAGATGTCCCGGCCCACGCCGGCGCTCATGTCCCAAATGAGCCATTCATCGCGCCAGTCCTGGAAAGTGGTCACCCGCTCCCAGTCCGGGAAGACCGCCCCAAAGAGCCCGTTGATTTGGCGGTCTATCTGGCGCTCCGACGTTTTCAGGCGGTTGTGGTAGTTGGTGGAGCAGACAAACCAGAACCATTTGTTCTCCCATGCCTGCTCGGCATCGGCCGCCTTGGGCGTTTCCACTGCGGCCGCCTGGTCCTTGGGTTTTTCCTGCGCCTCCGTCTGTGCCGCCGCCGTGACCATCGTCAAGAGGAAGACGGCCAGAATTCCTGCCAGAAGGGTTCTGTTCATTGCGCTGTGCTCCCATGTTTACGGCAACAAAATGTGTGCGGTCACCCTTGACGGGTCTATTGTCACCGGTGACACAGGCAAAATACAAGTGGTTTTTGTCGGCCACATCCCGCATTTGGGTGTCGTGTGTTTGCGCGAATCTCATATACGTGCGGTCGAACGCATTATCAGGAGGTGAACATCTCCCCACATACGGATCGGGGCCATGCGGGAAATCATCCCGTTGCCTCAAGTAAAAATCTACCCGAGAGGAAGAGCGCGGTTTTGGTTAAAATGGAGTTGACCTGAGCGGAGGATAGGGCAACGCAGGGGTGCGACCCGAGCGCCGACTCAGGGGCCGAGACGATGGGCGGGAGCGCCGCGAGCGTTCCCGCCTCT
>CAIXUF010000208.1 GCA_903922535.1 Candidatus Hydrogenedentota bacterium | reverse complement strand
CAGGGCGTGCCCTTCGCGCGCGAATACGGCGGCTATCTCGACAACCGCTCCTTCGGCGGTGCGCAGGTGTCGCGCACCTTTTACGCGCGCGGGCAGACGGGCCAGCAACTGCTGCTGGGCGCCTACGGCGCACTCATGAAGGAAAGCGCCAACGGCCGTGTCAAGCTCTTTCCCCGGCGCGAGATGATGGACCTGATCGTGGTTGACGGCCGTGCCGTCGGCATCGTCTGCCGCAACCTGATCACGGGTTCGCTGGAGTCGCACACCGGCGACGCGGTGGTGCTTGCCACGGGCGGCTACAGCAATGTCTTCTACCTGTCCACCAACGGCAAGACCTGCAACGTGTCCGCCGCCTGGCAGGCCTACAAGCGCGGC
Source organism: Candidatus Hydrogenedentota bacterium (assembly GCA_903922535.1). The sequence continues at coordinate 5,331 of CAIXUF010000208.1, read as the reverse complement.
GCCTGCATGGCCAATCCGTGCTACACGCAGATTCACCCAACCTGTATACCTGTCCACGGCGACTTGCAGTCCAAGCTCACGCTCATGAGCGAGAGCCTGCGCAATGACGGGCGCATTTGGGTGCCCCGCAAGGCCGGCGACCGGCGTCCGGCGGATCAAATACCCGAGAACGAGCGCGACTATTACTTGGAGGAGAAATACCCCAGCTTCGGAAATCTCGTGCCCCGCGACGTGGCCTCGCGCAATGCCAAGGCCGTGTGCGATGCGGGACGCGGTGTTGAGGGCGGCGACGCGGTCTTTCTCGATTTCCGCGATGCGCTCGCCCGCGACGGCAAGGCGTCCATTGAGGAGAAGTACGGCAACCTGTTCGAGATGTACGAGCGGATCGTGGACGAAGACCCCTACAAACGGCCCATGTGCATCTTCCCGGCCGTTCACTATTCCATGGGCGGCCTGTGGGTGGACTACAACCTCATGAGCACCATTCCCGGACTGCACGTGCTCGGCGAGGCGAACTTCTCCGACCACGGCGCCAACCGGCTCGGCGCGAGCGCGCTCATGCAGGGGCTGGCCGACGGCTATTTTGTTATCCCCTACACCATTGGCGACTATCTGGCGCAGGCCGGGCCCGCGAAGGTCACACCGGACGCGCCTGAGGCGAAGGCGGCGGAAAAGGACGCCAAGGCCCGCATTGACCGGCTGATGAAAACGCGCGGCAAGCGCACGGTCAACGACATCCACCGTGAACTTGGACTGCTGCTTTGGAACAAGTGCGGCATGGGCCGCAACGACGCCGGGCTGCGCGAGGCGCTGGCGAAGATACCCGAGATCCGCGAACAATTCTGGAGCAACGTGAACGTGCCGGGCGAGCCCGGAGACTTCAACCAGGTCTTGGAACGCGCGCTGCGCGCGGCCGACTTCCTGGAGTTTGCCGAACTCCTGGTGCGTGACGCGCTGGAGCGGACCGAGTCCTGCGGCGGCCATTTCCGGGAAGAGTCGCAGACGCAGGAGGGCGAGGCCAGGCGCGACGACGACAACTTCTGCCATGTGGCCGCGTGGGAGTATGCGGGTCCGGACCACACGCCCGTGCGCAATGAGGAGCCGCTGAACTTCGAGGAAGTGCATTTGATGCAGAGGAGTTACAAGTGATGGACGGCGGAACGATCAACGTGACGCTCAAAGTGTGGCGGCAGAAGAGCGCCGGTGCCAAGGGCCGCTTTGCGGTGTATTCCGCAAAGGATGTGTCCAAGGACATCTCTTTTCTGGAGATGCTTGACGTGATCAATGCGGGCTTGGAAAAGGCGGGCGAGGAACCCATTTCCTTTGACCACGACTGCCGTGAGGGCATTTGCGGCTCCTGCGGCGCGGTGGTCAACGGGCAGGCCCACGGCCCGCGCGCCGCGACAACGCTGTGCCAGTTGCACATGCGCTCGTTCAAGGACGGCGACACCATCATCATCGAGCCGTTTCGCGCAAAACCGTTTCCTGTCATCAAGGATCTGGTCGTGGACCGTTCGGCGTTGGACCGCATCATCCAGGCGGGCGGTTACGTGTCCGTGCGCACCGGACAGGCGCCTGAAGCCCACACCATCCCCGTGCGCCGCGACGATGCCGAGCGCGCCATGGATGCCGCGGCCTGCATCGGCTGTGGCGCCTGCGTGGCCGCATGCCCCAACGCCTCGGCGAGCCTGTTCACCTCCGCCAAGATTACCCAGCTCTGCAAACTGCCGCAAGGCCATCCGGAGCGCAACGAGCGCGTGGTGGCCATGGTACGGCAGATGGATGCCGAGGGATTCGGTAGTTGCTCCAAGCACTACGAGTGCGAGGCGTCCTGCCCCAAGCAGGTGAAGGTGGAAAACATCACGATTATGAACCGCGAATACCTGCGCGCGCTGGCGGGGATAAAATAACAGGGCATTTCGAGGATTGCACTGATTTCACAAGAAATACGGCAATAGTATACCCTGTTGCCTGCGCCTGTGAAACCAGAACTTCACGTAATACTTGAAATTCAAGGGCAGGTTCATGTAAAAGGTCGGACCGTCTTGCGAGTATGGCAGCGTGGCAGGCTTGGGGACGGAGGCGGTTCGAATTATGGGCCTCGCGTCCTCGGAATACCTCCCCATGTCCTGTGCAGCGCCTCCCTTTCGTTGTCTTGCGGTTGCAGTGCTCGTTCTTGCCGTATCGTCGATGGCGTGGGGGGGGGCCTTGAACCGGCCTGCGGCGGTGGGCACGCGGGACATCGGTCTCGGCGGGGATCCTGATGGACTGAAGCTTCAGGACAACCTGGCCGCGAGGACGCAGTTGACGGGCACCTGGACGGACGCGACCCTGGAGGTTGTCAGCCCCCACTTTACCTACACAACGACCTACGGCAAGAAGATCAGCTCCGCCACCGCCATTGCCCTCATGCCCTATCTTCAGTACGGCCAACCGCTCAACGACTGGCTCGCCTTCGGCATGGGCGTGCAGACAACCTACGGTCTGGGCAGCAAGTTCAACAACAACCCGCAGCAGCTTGGCTACGACACCGAGACGATGATTGCCACGGTCAGCACGGTGCCCTCGCTGGCGGCAAAAGTGACCGACCACCTCTCGCTGGGCAGCGGCCTGATTCTCGGCATGGCCCAGTTTCTGTACAAGGCGCCCTTCGACATCGACCGCCACCCGCTGCCCATCTACACGGACAACACCGCCTACGGTTTTGGACTGGGGATTGGCTTTGGCGCCACCTATGAATTCGACAGCGGCGTGACGGCTGGTCTAAACTGGATGAGTTCCGTAAAGGCCCATCTTGACGGGCGCTCGACCATCTGGCTTGGCCCCTTTGGCATACGCGACGATTTTGACAGCGCCTTCACCTTCCCGTCACGGCTCGATGCGGCGGTGGCCTGGAAACTGACGGACCGGCTGCTGCTGACGGGCAACTGCTACTTTGTGAACTATTCGGAAACCCCCAATGACATGACGCTGAAATTCAAGAAGCTGGGGATCAACAAGACCAACTCGCTCGACTGGAAAGACGACATCACGGTGAACATCGGCGCGAGCTACAAGGTTACGGACCGCTGGACGATTCGCGGCGGCACGGGCTACATGACCCAGGCCATTCCCGACGACAAGGTGAACACGCTCACGATGGACACCCCCGGGGTGGACGTCACGGCGGGAACCTCCTACAAATTCACAGACACCTTCACGCTGGATGCCAGCGTCACCCACGGCTGGGGCAAGAATGACGTGGACAAGGGCATTTTGGGCGAAGAGAAATACACGGCCGCCATCACCACCTTTGCGGTCGCGGGCAATTTCAATTTCTAAGCGACGGCGGCCGCGTCGGGAGCCATGATGCGCGACAGGCGGAAACTCATCCGTTATAGCATCGGTTCGGCGCTGGCCGCAATCCTCTTGATTGCCGCCCCGCCGGCCTGGGGCGGAGCGCTGTGCCGGAGCCAGGCCATCGGCGCCCGCGACATCAGCGTCGGCGCCGATCCCGACGGGTTTGAGATCCCCTCCAATTACGCGGCCAAGATCCAGTTGACCCGTCCCTGGGCCGAGGCCGCCGTGGAGGCGGTAAGCCCCGCCTTCACCCATGAATCGCCCGCCGGGCGCAAGACGCGGTCCTCCACTTCCGTGCATCCCATGCCCTACGTCCAATACGGTGAACCGCTGGGCGACTGGGGCGCCGTGGGCGTCGATCTCAAGGTCCCCTTTGGGTTGGGCTCGGCGTTTGCCCACAATCCGGACCAGTTGGGCTATGACACGGCCACCCTGCTGGCGCTGCTGCGGCTTTCCCCGTCGCTGGCCGTGCGCCTGTCCGACCAATGGTATGCCGGCATCGCGCTCAACATCGGCATGGCGGAGTTTGCCTACCGCGCGCCGCTGACTGTCGGCGGCGTCTGCCTGCCCGTCTACACGGACAACGCGGCCCGCGGTTTCGGCCTGGGTGGCGGCGTGGGCGTTATGTGGAAGCCCGACAACGACTGGACCCTCGGCGTGAACTGGACCAGCGCGCTCGCCGCGCATATGGCGGGCGAATCGAAAATCCTGCGCGGTCCGCTGCAACTCCGGGACGATTTCACCCTGTCCGCCGTCTTTCCGTCGCGCTTCGATTTTGGGGTGACCCGGCGCCTGACCGACCGTCTCGTGCTGGCGTTTGACTACCATTTCTGGAACTACTCCAAGACGCCCAACGCGCTGGTCCTTGATTTTGACCGGCTTCCGCTGCGCAAGTCCGAAATGCTGGCCTGGAAAGACGGCCAGGGTGCCCGCATTGGTGCGGCCTGGAAAGTCAATGACACGTGGACGCTCCGGGCCAGCGCCGGAATGCTCAGCCAGTCCATTCCGGACAAGACCATGAGCACGCTCATGCCCGACACGCCCGGCCGGGCCCTGGGCCTGGGGGTGTCGTGCAGGCTTGCCGAGTGCCTCACCGTCGATGCCGGTGTGACCCGGGGTGGGGGCAGCAACAAGGTGCGCCGGGGAATCTGGGGTTCGGAGAAGTACACCGCCGAGGTCACCACCTTTGTGCTGGGCGGGACTTTCACCTTCTGAGCGGCGGCCGCAGCGGGGGGGAAGCACGCCGATTTCAGATCAAAACAGGCGCGAAGCGTTGTTCTTCAGGCTTAAACCGTGCAATTCCGGGACTCAAATGGCTCATTCTGGACCGCGAATGAAGCATTCGGGACCGCGAACGGCGCATTCCAGACGTCAAACGCGGCATTTGAACCGTCCTTTTCGGCGGACGGTGCCGCCGCAGTGGCGTTTCTGGTCATGGAAGGAACGACGTAAGCCTTTTAAGACGTGGACATAGCCAAAACAGCCCCCCACGTTGCCGTGTCCGGTTCGCGAGGGGGAGATGTCAGGCCAGCTCCGAATTGGGGCGACGGCCCTGCATGACGTTCAGCACGATGCCCAGCGCAATCATGGCAATGCCAACGGCCTTCCAGACGTCCGGCATGTGGCCGAACAGGACGATGTCGTAAACCGCACCGAAAACGATTTGTGTGCGCCCCACCAGCGCGACCAGGGTGGCGTTGCGTTCCCATGATTATTCGTATTCTGGACACTATGGCCTGGATGAAGTAGAATTCAGCATGGTCACAATGAGGAGTTGCACTTATGGCGACAGCGACGGTTACGCCGGAAGGATACATTGACCTTCCCAGAGACATCCTGGAGCGGCTGCATCTCCATGCGGGTGACACGCTCGACATCGAGATGGAAGAAGACCGCGTCCTCCGCATGCGCCCGAAAATGCTCAAACCTTCGGAGGTGTCCGGCATGCTTGCCTCGCGGCCGCACACCCCAAACCCGGTCGAAGACCTCGAT
>CAIXUF010000207.1 GCA_903922535.1 Candidatus Hydrogenedentota bacterium | reverse complement strand
CTCATGGACATGGCGGTGGCGGCGCCGGCCACGGTGGCGGCGCGCAGAAATTCACGACGGGTACTTTCATTCGGCATGGCAGGATCCTCCTGGTTGTTGGCTCTTGTCCGCAATCCAAAGCCTCGTTTGCTGCGTAATCGAAACGGCGCGGCCGGGCAGGAATCCGGCCCGGTTTGTCCAGCCCTCCACCTCCTCAAAAGAATAGGTGCCACCGCCCGGCGTGTGCACCAGCATGTGCAGCGAGAAGATAAGACTGAACGCCGGGCCGGAGCGGTCGTTCTCCACAAGAAAGTCCTTGATGATGATTGAGCCGCCCGGCGCCAGCGCGTCGTGGGCCCTGCGCACCACCGCCTCGTTCTGCTCCGGGCTGAAGCTGTGGACAATGTTTGACAGGAAGACCAGGTCATAGGGCCCGCCGTACGCATCGGTGAGGCAGTCGCCCGCGATGTAGGAAAAGCGGTCCTGCAGGCCCGCGGCGGCCACCTTCTCCCGGGCAATGGCGATGACCGCGGCCCGGTCAAACAGCGTCGCGCGCATGTGCGGATGCGCTTTGAGGAAGACGGCCGAATAGGTGGCCGGGCCTCCGGCCAGATCGAGCATGCTGGTGTGGCGGGACAAGTCCACCCCGCGCAGCACCTCCGGGGCGCTGAACGAGGCCACATTGTCCATGCCCAGGATGAAATTGCGCAGGGCGGCGCCCGAAAGCTCATGTTCCCGGACGGTGCTGCAGTCTCCCGTGGCGACGCATTGGGGAAGCTGCGCCCATGCCTCCCAGCTTGCCCGGGTGTGGCGCAGAATATCGCCCTGCCATGCGGGCGCGCCGGGCACCAGACAGGCGGAGGCGGCCTTTCCGTTGCGGTAGGCGCCGTCCTGCTTGGTCACCAGTTGCAGGGCGACCAGACCGTCCAGCAGCATGGCCGTGCCGCGCGGATTCCAGCCGGTCTTTTCCGCGACAAGGGCGGCGGTGGCGGACTGTTCGAGGAGGGCGAAGACATTTCCATCGAGCGCGGTGAACAGGATCTGGGACCGCTTATAGGCGTTGGCGATCGTGTTGACCTGCGCCATAAGCTCCATCATTTCCTGCATGACGGCTCCCTCGCTGGTTGGGGCCTCCGCGCGCTTTAGTCCATCCGCTCAGGCGGATTGTAATGAAAATCCGGGTTCTCGGTGGAAGGCTTGCTGTCAACGGTTTTCGCCGGTTCGGCGGCGGGGCCGTCCTGGCCGGGCGTGGGTTCGGCGACCGTGCCGGGTTTCGTTTCGGGGGCATTTTCAGCCGGAGACTCCGCGTAGGGATGGCTGTCGGCATCGCTCTCGGGCGTGTCCGATCCGGACCCGCCGCCGGCCACCAGCTCTTTGGACCCGTCGTTCTTCTGCTCGGCCTTCTTCTCTTCCTTGTCTCCGGACTTCATGAACGCATCCAGGAGTTTTTCCGGATCCTGCCGTTTGAGCTTCTCCAGTTCACCCTTGAGCGGGTTTACTTCCTTGGCCAAATCCTCGCGGATTCCCTGGATGTACCCCTGCAAATCGCGCGTGGCGCGCAGAAAGATCTTGGCGTACTCGGGAAACTTCTCGGGGCCAAGCACTATGAGTGCTATGACCGCGATGAGCAGCATCTCGCTGAAGCCAATACTTTCAAACATTCCCGAGTTTCCCTTATGACTGCTCTTTGACGGCGCGTTCCCTGCGCCGGACCACGATGTAGGACATCCAAATGCTCGCCTCGTACAGCAGCACCAGCGGAATGAGCATGATCGTCATCGACAGCGGGTCGGGCGGTGTGAGAACCGCGGCCACCACCGACAGGGTCACGATCACAATCTTGCGGTATTGCCGCAGCGTCTGGGGGCTCAGCAGGTCCATGTAGACCAGCACCAGCACCACCATGGGGAACTGGAAGGCCAGCGCGAACGCGGCCAGGCACTTGACGATGATCGTCAGCGTCTCGTCAAGCCGAAGCTGCACGTTCACCCATAACGGGGTCCATTCCAGCAGGTACGGCAGGACCAGCGGAAAGACGCCAAAATAGGCCACCGACACGCCCAGAAAACCCAATCCGGCGCACCCGAAAAGAAGAATCTTGACCAGCTTCCGCTCACCGGACTTCAACCCCGGGAAGATAAAGGCGCACAACTGCCACAGGATGAATGGAAACGCAAAGACCAGCCCGCCGTAGGACGCGATCTTCAGCTTAACCTGAATCGACTCGAAGGGATTCATGACGGTCCAGCTAAATGAGCGGGCTTTTGAGGCGGTTTCCGAAGAGGCCGGGGGCGGCACCGTCGCGGCTGTTTCGCCCTCACCGGAATTGGCGGGTGACCCCGCCCCGGATGGGGGGGGGACGGCGGTGCGTTGTGCCACCCCGCTGTTCCAATGCATGGACGGTCCCGACTTGGGCACGGAGGGGGTGGTGGTGATGGTTCCCGGAGCCAGCGTCCCGGAGATGACCGGATCCAGGGGCCTCTTGAGCACGTCAAGTATCCGGTCCGAGAAGATGTAGCAGGCAACCACCGCAACGACCACGGCGATCATTGACCGGATGAGGCGGTCGCGCAGTTCACCAAGATGCTCGGTGAAAGTCATCCTCATTTCTTCTTCGGTCATATACCGGCGTCCTGTTGGGTGTTGTCAAGCGGCCCGCCAAGGGGCCCAAGCCCCGGCGTTCTTCCCGCGCGCGCGACTCGGGCGGCAGGTGCCCTGCTGCGGTGCGGGGGCGATCAGTCTGACTGCTCTCCGGCCACAGCCGTTTCAACGGTCCCGTCGACCATCTCCTTGATCGCCTTGCCGGGCTTGAAGGAAACCACCCGCTTGCGTTGGATGGGCACGGCGTCACCCGTGCGCGGGTTTCTTCCGGTGCGCGCGTTTCTCCGCTTCGTCTCGAACACGCCGAAATTGCGGATTTCCAGCCGATCACCCTGCGCCAGCGCCTCAAGGATGCTGTCGAGCGTGGTCTGCACCACCGCCGCCACCTCGTTCTGGGTGAATCCCAGCCGTTCGGCCACGTCTATGACTAGTTCCCGTTTGGTCAACGCAAGTTCCTCGCAAATCGAGTAAAGTGCACCGGCGTCACCCCGGGACAACGCGTCGGGGCTGACGCATGAGATCACATCGCGGCTACTTGGGGAGGGTGGTGTTCATGCCGAGCGCACTTTTGTACATGTCGGCAATGCCAAAGAGATTCAGGGAGAACACCACGACGAGAGCGGCTATCACGGCACCAATGATCAGAAAGGTCTTTGTGTTGGGGTTCATCCCGCCGCCGCCGCCGCCGCCGCGGGCGTTCACCATCATGTCCTGCGTGGCTATGAACACGCGTTCGCCGCGCTCGGCGCGGGATTTCTTGTCCTCAAGCACGCCGAGGGTCTCATTGATGGAGATGAACGCGCGGTGCCATTCGGTTTGCAGCTTTTTGAGGGCCACCTCCGACTGGGCATAAATGGCCTCAAGGCTTGTGGCGCCGCTCACGATGTTCATCGTGTTGCCGTCGAGCGTGTAGTCGTCCAGCAGGTTTTGCTGCAGAACCCGGTGCTCGCGCGCCAGTTTGCTCTTTATCTTGAGAAACTGCTGCTCAAGCTGGGCCTTGTTCACGCCCGGATTCGGGTAGGACGTGAGCACCTGGTTGAACAGCAGCCAGTCGTTCATGAACTCCCGGCACAATTCAACCCGGCGCTCCAGATGCTCGACAATCTTTAACTGTTTTTTGTTCAGGGCCATGGTAAGGAAATGCTCCTATAGAGGAAATGAAGACCGTGGGTGCCAAACAGGATTACTTTAGCACAGGTCCTGTGTCTTGTCAAACGCCATGCACGGTAAGTTTTTGGCCGTTGCGGTTTTATGCATATTTTCCCGCTTTTGGACGGGCGGCAAAACGGGCCCGGTTCCGGGGTGCGTCAGCCCCTTGCGCGAAACCCCATGAAGTTCTTGATCATGGTCTTTCCGTGCTCTGTCAGGATGCTTTCCGGGTGGAACTGCACGCCCCAGACCGGATACTCCCTGTGCGCCACCGCCATGATCATGCCTTCGCCGGTCTCCGCCGTGATCTCCAGGCAGTCCGGACAGGTCTCGCGCTTGATGACGAGCGAGTGGTAGCGGGTGGCCTTGAACGGCGAGGGCACATCGGCAAAGAAGGGGTTGCCGTTGTGCGTGATGCTGCTAATCTTGCCGTGCATGATGACCCCGGCGCGGACCACGTCGCCGCCGTAGGCCGCGCCCATGCTCTGGTGCCCCAGGCACACGCCCAGGATCGGGTATTTCGGCCCGAGCCGCTTTATGGTCTCGATGGAAATGCCCGCCTCGTAGGGCGTGCAGGGGCCCGGCGAGACGACGATGCGATCCGGATGAAGCGCGTCCACTGCGTCCACCGTGATTGCGTCGTTGCGGAACACGCGCACGTCGCTGTCCAGCTCGCCGAAGTACTGCACCAGGTTGTAGGTGAACGAGTCGTAGTTGTCGATGATGATAATCATGATTCGAGCCCCTTTTCGGCGAAGTCCACGGCCTTGAACAGGGCCTTGGCCTTGTTGACGGTTTCCTCGTATTCGCGGCCCGGGTCACTGTCGTAGACAATGCCCGCGCCCGCCTGCAGGTAGGCCATGCCTTCCTTCACCACCATCGTGCGGATCAAAATGCAGGTGTCCATGTCGCCATCATAGCTGATGTAGCCGCAGCCACCCGCATAGGGGCCGCGCCGTTCCGGCTCCAGTTCGTCGATGATTTGCATGGCGCGGATTTTCGGCGCCCCGCTGACGGTGCCCATCGGGAAGGTCGCCTCGACGGCGTCAAAGGCGTCGCAGTCGGGCTTCATCTGCCCGGCCACCTCGCTGACGATGTGCATCACGTGCGAGTAGCGCTCTATGACCATGAGCTTGTTGGGCACCGGCGCCACCGTGCCCGGCTGGCTGACCCGGCCCACGTCGTTGCGGCCGAGATCGACCAGCATGATGTGCTCCGCTGTCTCCTTCTCGTCCGCCATCAGGTCCTTTTCGAGCACCAGGTCCTCTTCGGGTGTCGCGCCGCGCTTGCGCGTGCCCGCGATGGGCCGCACCATGCACGTGCCCCGCTTCACCTGGGTCATGACCTCGGGGCTGGAACCGACCAGCGCGAACTCGGGGAACTGCACCAGCAGCATGTAGGGCGACGGGTTGATGCAGCGCAGCGCGCGGTACAGGTTGGCCGGGCTGGCGCCCACGGGCCGCCGGAAGCGCTGCGAGAGCACGACCTGGAAGATGTCGCCCGCGCAGATGTACTCCTTCGCCTTGCTGACGGCCTCGCAGAAGGCCTCGCGCGTGAAGTTCGACTCGGGCGTCGCATCCTCTTCGGGCGCGTTGTGCAGGCGCTCCGTGCTGACCACCAGCGGCCCGCGCAGTTTCTGCTCGATCTCGTGGATCTTGCGCACCGCCTCGTTGTACACCGCGTCGGCATTGTCGTTGCAGTGCGCGTTGGACACGATTTGAATCTTGTTCTTCACATGGTCGAACACGACGATGGTGTCGGTGATCATGAAGTAGAGGTCGGGCAGGTTCAGCGGGTCGGGGTTGGCGTCGGGCAGCTTCTCGAAGAAGCGCACCTGGTCGTAGGACAGGTAGCCCACGGCGCCGCCGTGGAACGCCGGCAGGCCTGGAACCTTGATCGGCTCGTACTGCGCCATGAGCGCGCGCAGTTCGCGCAGCGGGTTGTCGGACTCGAAAGGCTCCTCCACACCGTTGCGGATAATGGCGCCGTGGCGGCCCTTGGACCGGAACACAATGGACGGGTTGGCGCCGAGGAAAGAGTACTGGCCGATGACCTCGGCCTTTTCGACGCTTTCCAGCAGGAACGCATACTGCTGGCTGCGGGAGATTTTGAGGTACGCCGTGACCGGCGTTTCCAGGTCGGCAAGGATTTCCTTGCAGACGGGCACCACGGCGTTGGGCCGGGCGATATTGCGAAATTCGTCAAGGCTGGGATATATCATGGGGATGTTCCTTTGGGGTCATGCCGCCGGGGGCGCGGCCAATTCGAATCAACAGAAAAGGGTTGTCAGACGTAATTCAGGCGTTTGCGGCTATGCCACGCCATCGCCAGACCTGTTGATCGATACGGAACATCGTGTCTCCTGCGTACTGGGCACGCTCGTCACTCCCGTGAAAACGGGAGCGTCCCGCCGGCCCTTGGAAGCGTTTGCGCTTCCCTATGCCCAATTCGTATCCTATTAGAATCGCACAGGCACGCCGTGCGATGCAAGATACTCCTTGGCCTCGCGGATGGTCGATTCCTGGAAGTGGAATATGGAGGCCGCCAGCGCGGCATCCGCGCCGCCCTCCTGCAACGCCGCCCGCAGGTGGTCCAGCGTGCCCGCGCCGCCGCTCGCGATGACGGGAATGCTCACGCTGTCCGCGATCTTGCGCGTCAGCTCGATGTCATAGCCG
>CAIXUF010000206.1 GCA_903922535.1 Candidatus Hydrogenedentota bacterium | reverse complement strand
GCGGCGCGGCGCGGCGCGCGTTCGTTAGAGCCGATTCCGCCGCGTGTGCGCCCGAACCTGAAGTCCGGGCGCGGCGCGCGGCGTGTGTGGACCGTGGACAATGCGCCTGGTCGGCCCCTCGGGGCGGCCGGGCGGTGTGCAGAACTGAGAAAGGAACTCGGTACGGTGAGCAAGGGCATACGACGAATCGCCTTGGCCGCGTGCTGCGTGGCGCTCGCGGCGGGCCTCGCACAACAGGCCGGCGCGTTCTTCCCCAAAGGCGGATTTGACTCCTTCGGTCTGCTGCGCTATGCGGTTTGGCCTTTGAAGGACTTTGACACCAACAACAACGGCGTCATTGAGAGCAATGAGGGGCTTGAGTTCCGCATTGAGGGTGGACCGAGCGGATTCAATGTAGATGAGATCACCCAGGTAAAGGCCGGATTCCAGGTCTGGGCTGACGTGCCGACCTGCTACGTGCGGTTTCGCTTCGCCGGTGTCATCGAGGATCCCATACAACCCGGGATAACCACGCCTGATTACCTGCCCACCGTGTTCCTGCAGGTTACCCAGGCGGCTCCGGGCGACACCAATGTCACCCCGGACGCCGCGGATTTCCAAGTGTCCGAACTTACCGACAACCTCACGTCGGTCACGCTGACGCTCTTCGCGATCACCGACGTGCCCATCACTTCGGGCGGGGACATCGTCACGGTGCCCGCGGGCAACATTCTGGACTCCGACATTGTCGTCAACGCCAATGTGGTCCGTGCCGGACTGTTCAGCACAAACTTTGGCACCCTTGACCTGAAGGCGATTATCGTCCAGTCCGCCGGCAGTCTTCTGGGCCTTGGCTACACGCCGCTTAACAACCTGGGAGAATTCACGGCCACAACGCTGACCAGTCTGCCCACGGAGACGACCGCCCTGCAGATGACCGGGTCCGACGGCGTTGCGCGCATGATCGGCGCCACGCCCACCATGTTCCCCGCATACTTCCTGACGCAAAACTCGGACGGCACCACGATTGGCGGGTGGGGTGACCTTGCACCGGACGACATTTCAGGCATTTCCTGGCTCTATCCGCGCCAGGACGGACAGGACCGCTTTTTCAGCGTCAGCCAGGAGGCGCGAACACACACGCGCCGCGGCACGGGCATCCCCTCGGCGCCGATTTCGGGCGCGCACATTGTGGCCTGGGCCAACGTGAGCAACAACGAGGGGGATCGCCGCATCCCCCTTTTCAGCACCATGTCCGGGCTCTTTGAGCCTTTCGTGAACACGAACCTGGTTGGCGGATTCGACCTGCTGGGGTTGTGGAAACAACTGGAGGTGCCCGGCACGGCAGGCACCCTGTTCAACACCACCTATGTGCTCAGCATGAATCCGCTCAACGGCGGTGGTGTCGAAAAACAGGCCCCTCCCGATGTGACCCCCGATCTGGTGGACAGCCTGCAGGGCGCATTGCCCGCCAGTTACAGCGTGGCCACGCGCCCGGCCGGCGACTTTGCCACGAACTACCCCTCCGAGGTGTTCAACGAGGCCGGCAACATCTACGGGCTTGAGAACAATCCCGCCGGCACGGCGCTGGTGTGGGATTACACCAAGAACACGGTTGTCAGCAAATCCAGTGAGAAGACCATTCCCACCATGCTACCGCTGAACCGGCCCATGTTTGGCGATCCCAATGACGTGTGCCCGCTCAATGTGATCAGCGGCGGCTCGGGCACGAGCACCACGGGCGTGAGCACCAGCAACATCACCGCTGCGGCCGGCATAAAGGCGCTGCGTGGATTCCGGGACGATGTGCTGCTGCGTTCCGCGCCGGGTGAGGCGCTGGTTGATGCCTATTATCAGGTCTCGCCCGTGGTCGCGCGCTTCTTGCTGCGGAACACGGCGGCCCTCAAAGGCGGCCGCGCCCTGCTTGCGGCCATGGAGTGGGTCATGGTCAACTGGTCTGTCTGTCTGGCCGCGTTGTCGGCCTTTTGTGGCGTTTTCTGGGTGGCGCGCCGCCGGCGCGCGCGGGCGGCCGCCGCGGCCGCGCTGATCGCGGCGCTGGCCCTTGCCGGGACCGTGGCGCACGCGGGCGAAATCTTCCTGCCCACAGCCTCCATTGTCAGCAGCGCGACCGAGATTGTTTCCGGCAAGGTAACTTCCGCCCAGGGGCGCTGGGGCACGGGCGGCCGGATCTACACCGACGTGGTCATCGAGGTGTCCGACACGGCCAAGGGTACCGCAAACAAGGCGTCCAACGTTACCTTTTCCGTGATTGGCGGCGTGGTGGGCGGACTGGCCATGTCCGCGTCGGACATCCCGACGTTCAAGGCGGGCGAAGAGGTGGTGGTCTACCTCTATTCCGCGCCCGGCCGGGGGCTCAGCCTTTACGGTGGCGTGCGGGGCAAACAGCTCGTCATTACGGACACCACGACCGGCGAGAAGAGCGTCACCGGCGGCGGCGCCTTTGCGACGGCCAATATGACGGCCGACAAGAAAGCCATCGCGGAGAAGAATGCCGCCAAGCAGGACAAGGACGAGACGGCCGCCAAGGCCGCCGAGGCCGAGGACCAGGCCAGCCGGATCCCCCTTGCCGATTACATGCAGTATCTGCGCGACCTCGCGGGCCAGGAGGCGCGCAGCGGGGGCAAGTAGCCGAAAGATCCGACGAAAAATGAACATGGCCGCGCCCGCCCGACGACGGACGCGGCCATTGCTTTGCCTGCCGTTGGATTTGGCTTGCGGCAGGGGCGCGTTTCCTGTCATCATAGGCCCGTTGTCCGATATCAGCCACCGTGGAAGGAGCCGATCATGAACCACCGCGAGCGCGCCTTTGCCGTCCTGAACTATCAGTCCTATGACCGGTTGCCCATCGTCCATTTTGGATTTTGGGAGGAGACTCTGGAGAAATGGGTGGCCGAGGGCCACCTGAAACAGTCCGACGTGGACGGCATCTGGGACGGCAACGCGGTGGACCGGCGCCTGTGCGGCATCCTCGGTTTTGACTTCAACTGGGCATCCCATTTCTCTCCCAATTCCAACCTTTGTCCCGGTTTCGACTACAAGATCCTGGAGGAACTGCCCGACGGCTCGCGCAAGGCGCTGAATTTTCAGGGTGTCGTCATTCTGGAGAAACCGGGAACGCGCTCCATCCCCATGGAGTTTGAGCACACGCTCAAGACGCGCGCCGACTGGGAGGAGCACTATAAGCATCGCTTTCAGTGGAACCCGGACCGGGTGCTGAAGGAAAGGGTGCTGCTGGACAACGGCGAGGTGAAGATCTTCGAGGACGGCGGCCTGGACTGGCTCAAGACTGGGGAACGCAATTACCCCTACGGCTACTTCTGCGGCAGCCTTTACGGCTATGTGCGCGACATTATCGGCGCGCAAAGCACCATGTTCGCCGAGGACCCCGACCTTTGGCTGGAGATCATCGACACCATCGGCGAACTGTCCTACCAGAATGCCAAGTTTACGCTGGAGCAGGGGGGCAGGTTCGACTTTGGCCATTTCTGGGAGGACATCTGCTTCAAGAACGGGCCCCTGATCATTCCCTCTTTGTTCGAAGCGTATGTCGGGCCGCACTATAAGCGTATTACCGGGCTGCTCAACCAGTACGGCATGAACATCGTGTCACTCGACTGCGACGGCTGCATCGACGCGCTGGTGCCCACCTGGTTCAACAACGGCGTCAACACGATGTTCCCCATCGAGGTCGGCACCTGGGACGCGAGTGTTGCAGCCTGGCGCGAAAAGTTCGGCCGGGACCTGCGCGGCGTGGGCGGGATGAACAAAGTCGTCTTCACGCGCGACCGCGCGGCGGTGGACGTGGAGGTCGAGCGCCTGAAGCGGCTGGTGGACCTGGGTGGATTCATTCCGTGCCCCGACCACCGCATCGCGCCTGACTCCGAATACGACCTGGTGCGGTACTACTGCGACCGCATGCGCCAGGTGTTCGGCTGAACCGAGTCCGGCGTTGGCGGGGAAGAATGCCAGCTACGGCAGTCGGCCTCCGAGGTATCGCCCAAGAACTCTGACAGCATGGACGCTATGGACGAAATGGACCGTATGGACGATATGGACTTGGGTGCCAGTAATTGTCAGGCTGAGTCCATACAGTCCATACGGTCCGTATTGTCCATATCGTCCATATCTGGGGGCTATCCAGTCAGAACAACAGTTCTTTCCAAACTTGCGGCAAGCATGTGAAGGGCGGTGAGGGACAGTGCTGCCGGAAATGCCGAGACCTGCCGGTTACCGGTCGCGGTCGATGACGAAGCGGGCCAGGGTGCGGAATGTGTCCGCCTCGGGGCCGAAGGTGACCAGCGCCGCCAGCGCCGCCTCATTGGCCTGCTCCGCGAGCCGTAGTGCCTCTTCGATGCCGAGGAGGGCCGGATAAGTGGCCTTGACGTGGGCCGCGTCGGCGCCGGTGGCCTTGCCCATCTTTGCCGCGTCGCCGGTCACGTCGAGCAGATCGTCCGCGATCTGAAAGGCGAGACCCAGGTTCTCGCCGTAGAGGGAAAGCGCGTCCAGTTGCGCGCTGTTTGCGCCGCCCGCCAGTGCGCCGCAGCGCACGGCGGAACGAATCAATACGCCGGTTTTGCAGGCATGGATGCCGCGCAGTTCCGCAAGCGTGACATCGCGCCCTTCGGCATCCATGTCCATCTGCTGCCCGCCGACCATTCCCTCAATGCCTGCCGCCCGCGCCAGTTCGGCAACGATGGCGGTGCTCCCGGTCTTGGCCGCAGCTTCGAAGGCCATGGTCAGCAGTGCATCGCCCGCAAGGATGGCTGTTGCCTCACCGAACACTTTGTGGGAGGTGGGCCGCCCGCGGCGCAGGTCATCGTCGTCCATGGCGGGCAGGTCGTCGTGGATGAGCGAGTAGGTGTGCACCATTTCGAGCGCGCAGGCCGCCGGAAGGGCGGGGCTGTCACTGCCGCAGGCCAGCTCACAGGCACCCAGCGCCAGCGCGGGGCGCAGCCGTTTGCCGCCCGCAAAGAGGCTGTAGGAGACAGCCTCGACGAGCCGCGGCGGCGCATCGGTCCATTCGGCAACCAGCGCGCGCAGCGCGGACTCGGTGCGTGCCGATTTGTCCCGCAGGAATTCTTCAGCGTTCAAAACAGCAGGTCCCCGCCGTCTTCGCCGGACGTTTCCTCCGGCTCGGGTACGTTGCCGGGTGCAGGGCGTTTCCGCGGCGCGGTTGGCGGCGCGGGGGATGGGTTGTGGGTCCCCGTTTCCCCGGCCTCGTCCGCATCGGACTCATCAAAAGGCACGGTCTCCATTTCGCCGCCTTCACCGCGCACCAGCATGTCGATCTTGCGTTCGGCGGCCTTGAGGGTCTTCTCGCATTGCCGCACAAGCGCCACGCCCTCCTCAAACTGCTTCAGCGATTCCTCAAGCGGCAGACCGCCCTCCTCCAACCCGGCCACAATTTCCTCCAGCCGTTCCAGATCTTTTTCGAAAGAGGCCCCGTCCTGCGTTTTCGTCTTCGCCATGTCCTTGGTTCCTGTTCTTGTTCATGCACGGACTGACAGTCCGCTGTGGCGGACGGCTGTCCCGCATTCAATTAGACAACACTCTCCGGCGGCAGGGTTTCCCGCACCACGGCGCGCGCCGCACCCGCGCCGAAGCGCACCTCAATCACGTCGTCCGGCCGGAGCTGTTCGGAACTCCGGATGAGCGTGCGGTCGGGCAGGAGCCGCGCCAGGGCATAACCCCGGCCCAGGATGGCCAGCGGGCTCAGCGCGTGCAGCCGCCCGGCCAGCGGCGCCAGTCGTGCGCGCGGCCGTTCCGCCATCGTCCAAGACAGCGCCGTCAGCCGCGCCTGCTGCGCGGCAATCCTCTCCCGGCCGCGCTGCAACCGTTGCGCCGGTGACAGCAGCGCGATTCCGCGCGACGCGCGCTCCAGCCGCGCGCGCAGCAGGTTGGCATGGTCGAGCATGGCCCGGTTCAGCCGGTCATGGGCGTCGTCGCAGGCCTGCCGCGCACCGCGCAGCAGTTCCTCCGGTTTCTGCATCAGGTAATGCCGCTTCGCGGCGTCCAGCCGTTGCGCGCGCCGGGCCAAGAGCTCCGACGCGGCCCGGTGCAGGCGCCGCTGTTTCAATGCGATGGTGTCCAGCAGTGCTGCCTGTTCCTTCACCACCATCTCCGCCGCCGCCGAGGGGGTGGGTGCCCGCAGGTCGGCCACAAAGTCGGCCAGGGTGAAGTCGATCTCATGTCCCACGGCCGAGATGACCGGGGTTTTGGCGGCGAAAATCGCGCGCGCCACCGGTTCCTCGTTGAACGGCCACAGGTCTTCGAGCGACCCGCCGCCGCGCCCGACGATCATCACATCCACGCCCCAGTGGTCCAGAAAGCCGATGCCCGCGGCGATTTCCTTCGCGGCCTCGTCGCCCTGAACCCGTGCCGGGTACAGAATCACATGCACATTGGCAAAACGCCGGCGGATGACATGCAGGATGTCGCGGATGGCCGCGCCCGTGGGCGAGGTGACCACGCCGATGCGGCGCGGCAGCAGCGGCAGCGGTTTCTTGTGGGCCTCGTCAAAGAGTCCCTCCGCCTGCAATTTGGCCTTGAGCCGCTCAAACGCCAGTTGCAGCGCCCCCATGCCCTTCGGCTGCATGTCGTCCAGCACCAGTTGCAGGTCGCCCCGCTTCTCGTAAACCGTCACCAACCCGTGCGCGAGCACTTCAAGCCCGTCGCCCGGCGCAAACTTGACCTTGTTCAGCGCGCCGCGGAACATGACCGCGCTCACCTGGCCGCCTTCATCCTTCAGCGTGAAATAGGCGTGTCCGTTGCCCGAAACGCGCCAGTTGGAGATTTCACCGGAAATCCACACTTCGCCCACGCCGCGTTCAAGGTGCGCCTTGATGCGGCGAATCAACTGGGCAATGGTGAGAATCTGATCAGGTTGTGCTGCCATGCGGCGCATTGTAGCCCATGGGCATTGGCCGGGGCGAGTCCGCGAATGACTTTTCAAAGACATATGGCGAGAATGTTATGGACACTGTGGACATCATGGACGACATGGACGTTGTGCACAGCCCGGTGCGTGTGCGGGTATCTCGCGCACCGGGACGTGTTCCATGCATCGCCGTACTTTCCCCTGCTTTAGCGGGGCCTCGACCGCCTTGACGGCATGATCGGGCAGCCCCGCGAGGTTTGCCACGGTCTTGTTGCGGGCAGTGCGCTACTCGTTGGACAGGCATATGCGTACTTTTTACGGATCTTTTTGGGAGAGGAATCGACAGTTTCCCCCGATGATTCGGCGATGGCAAGAGACTACCATCTCCGAGGGATGATTTCCTGATTGTCTTTTGTTGGAATTATGGTACCATTGCGGTATCTGACAAAAAGCCTGTGCCCGGGGTGGGCAAAGAAAAGAGGAGTTTCGCCCATGATGAACAAGATGTCGGTGTGTAAGATTGCCCTGCTGGCTGCCGTGGTCGCATTCGCATTCACTGCGGCTGCCTTTGCGCAAGACGCCACGTATGTCGGCAACTCGCAGTGCAAGATTTGCCACAACAAGAAAGAAGAAGGCGAGCAGTGGACGAAGTGGAAAGCGGAAGCCCATTCCAAGGCTTTGGAGGCGCTCTCCACAGACAAGGCCAAAGAGGTCGCCACCAAGGCTGGCCTGACCAAGCCGCCGGCGGAATCCCCGCAATGCCTGCAGTGCCATGTCACCGCGGCTGACCCGGCCACCGGCAAGTGCCCGGAGAAGATCCAGCCCGCCGACGGCGTGCAGTGCGAAGCCTGCCACGGTCCGGCCTCGGCGCACACGGCTGAAGGCAAGAAGTTCAAGGGCGGCGACAAGACGGCCGAGCCGGCCAAGAAGATCCTGAAGCCGACCGCTGAAACCTGCAAGAAGTGCCACAACGAGAAGAACCCGACCGCGAAACCCGGTGAAGCGTTTGACTTCGACAAGATGTACGCGAAGATAAACCATAACAATCCGGCGAAGGCCAAGAAATAGGAAATATTATCGATCCGCGGATCTGTTTCTTTCGTGGAATGCCCCAGCAACGGGGCATTCCACGCGTTTTCTACCCAGGGAGGTAAACTGAGCATGCCAAGACTGACTGTTGCATTGGTGGTGTTGCTTGCGCTGGCCGGATGCGGCCAAGGCGCCAAGGAAATCAGTGAAACCCGGACTGCCGTACCGGCTCCCGCAGCCGCGTCGGCCATGCCCCCCGGCCATGACATGAACATGAAGATGCCGTCCGCGGAAGGCGCGCTTCCCCCGGGACATCCCTCGCTCAGTCCCTACAAGTGGCAGGTGCCCGAAGGATGGTCGGAGGCCCCCCCCACCGCCATGCGCATCGGCAATTTCAAGCTGGCGTCCAGCCCGGAAACGGAATGCTATCTGACCCTGCTCAAGGGCGCGGCGGGCGGCGTGGACGCCAATATCAACCGGTGGCGCCGCCAGATGGGCCAGCCTGAGTTGAAGGCCGAGGAAATCGCGGCCCTTCCCAAGGTGGACACGCTGGGACAGACCGCACCGCTGGTGGAGATTACGGGCAGCTTCACCGGAATGGCGGGGCAGCAGTTTCCGGACTACACGCTTATGGGCATTGTGGCCGTGCTGACCGACCAGACCCTTTTCGTGAAGATGACAGGGCCCGCCGCCGTGGTGAAGGCGGAGAAGGACCATTTTCTGTCGTTCTGCAAGTCGCTCAGCCAGGAAGCTGCCGCGGACATCCCCGGCGCCAAGGAAAAGCTGAATGAGGGGGAGGCTGCGGGCAATGCCGGTGCTCAAGAAAACAAGTAACCTTCTTGCCTCGTACAAGCTGTCCTGTCTGCTTTTTCTGCTGCTGCTGCTGCTGACCTATCTGGGCACCATGAACCAGGTGGAGAACGGTCTTTACCAGAGCCAGCAGAAGTATTTCGAGTCTGTCTTCCTTGTGCATTGGGCCTTTGGCGTGGTGCCGATTCCCATGCCCGGCGGCTATTTGGTAATGAGTCTCACCTTTGTCAATCTGCTCTGGGGCGCCGTGGTGCGGTTCCGCTGGGCATGGTCAAAGGCGGGCATACTGGTGGCGCATGTCGGCATCCTGATACTGCTGGGCGGCTCTTTTGTCTCCTATGCATATTCGCAGTCCGGGCACATGGCCCTCTATGAAAACGAGTCCTCCGACGAGTTTGAGTCCTCCTATGAATGGGAAATCGGCGTCGGTGAAGCCGCCACCGCCGGACCCGTCACGGAGTACATCATCCGCCAGTCCGACTTTGACCGGCTCTCCAACGGGCGGACGAGAACTTTCAAGTTTTCTGGACTGCCGTTTGATCTCAAGATCGGCGGCTATATGCAAAATGCCGCATTGGGCACCGGAGCGGGTTCGGCCCCCCATGCCACAGGAAAACTCACTGCCGCTCCGCTGAGCCGGGAGCAGGAACAGAACATGGCCGGGGCCACGGCCACTTTGGTGGAAAAACAGTCCGGCGCCGCGCACGAGGCGCAGCTTTGGGCGGGGAACAACGCCCCCGCCACTGTGGAAGCCGCAGGCAAGCAGTGGAGTTTGTCACTGCGCAAGCACCGCTGGAAACTTCCCTTCACCCTGCGTCTCGACCGGTTCAAGCATGAACTGCATCCGCGCACCAACATGGCGCGCGAGTACTCCAGTTTTGTCACGAAGATCGAGGATGGGGCGAGCCGCGCAATTCGCATCACCATGAACGAGCCGCTGCGCCACCTCGGCTACACCTTTTACCAGTCCTCCTGGGGTCCGCAGAACGGCGGAACCAAAGGCCCGTTCTATTCGGTCTTCGCCGTGGTGCGCAATCCGGCGGACCAGGTGCCGCTGTACGCCTGCATCATCACCACGGTTGGGTTGGTCCTGCATTTCATGCAGCGGCTGCTGGCATACCTCAGACAAGAAAAGGCAAAAAAGTCATGACGCGGCGGGCGATTCTTCTGGCGCTGACACTCACCGGAATGCTGCTGGCCGGTGTCCGGGCGGCTGCGGCCGAACAGGCGCCGTCCCCGCCCCAATGGGACAAGGACACCCTTCGCCTGTTCTCCACGCTGCCGGTGCAGGACGATGGCCGGGTGAAGCCGCTCGACACCTTTGCCGCGTTCAAGCTGCTCAAGTTCCACGGCAGCCGGAGCTGCCCCGATGTCGAAGACAAAAGCCTGACCCCCACGGCCTGGTTCATCAACAGCGTCTTCTACCCTGACACGGCGAAAAAGTACAAAGTGTTCCGGGTGGACAATGACGAGGTCATCATCGCCATCGGCCTGCTGCCCAAGAAGAAGCGCGACTACTATTCTTACGCCGAACTGGAACCGGCGCGAGAGAAACTGATGACGCTGGGCCGCCAGTACATGCAGAAGGAGGATCAGCAGCGCTCGGTGATGGAAACCGAACTGATGGCGCTCGGCATGAACCTGCGCGAATTTGAGGACATAACGTCCTTTGCCGACTTTGCGCACACGCGTTTCAGTCTGGCTGAACACAAGGAAATCGTCCCGCTCTTTCCAGACCAGACGGAATGCCGGGTGAGCGACATCCTGCGCAAGGCCCCACAGCTTTTCACGGCCTACACGGAACTGAAAAAGAAGTCGGAGCCGTCCGCCCCGGAACTGAAGAACTTTGCGCTGTTCCTCAAGCAGATACAGGAAGTTGCCGGTGACGCCACGGTGCTGGCGCTGTTCCCGCCGCCGGCCGGCGCGGGCGGTACGGAGTGGTCCTCGCCCGCCGACATGCTGCAGGCCGCCTTTTCGGGCGAGACGCTGGCGGCCGGCCCGTTGGACCTGTTGGCAAGCTTTGAAGACCTTGTGTTCAGCGCGGGAAACGAGGAGGCATTCAAGAAACAAGCCGCCGTGTTCCACGGTGGGCTGACGGCCCTGGCGAAGGCGCGCGGGGAGTACGGGAAGATAGGCCTTGAGGTGCTTCTGTACCGGATGCAGCCTTTCTATAACGCCCTTGTTCTCTATGTGCTCAGTTTTATCCTGGTGGCCTGCCTGTGGATGCGGCCCGCCAGCCGCGCCCTCGCCGCCGCCTCCTATGCCGCCATTCTTGTCCCCACCATCCTGCTGGTCTGCGGCATCACGCTTCGCTGCGTCATTCGCGGAAGACCGCCTGTGACCACGCTGTATGAGACCATCCTGTTTGTGACCGCCGTGGCCGTGGCCGTGTCGCTCTTCATGGAGTGGGTCAACCACCAGCGGGTGGCGCTTTCGCTCGCCTCCATTCTCGGCGTGGCGGGCATGTTCCTGGCCAACAAGTACGAGGTGCGCGAGGGCTCGGACACCATGGTAAGCATGGTCGCCGTGCTCGACACGAATTTCTGGCTGGCGACCCATGTGACCACCATCACCATCGGGTATGCGGCCGGATTACTGTCGGGCGGACTGGCCCATGTGTTCGTGCTGGGAAAACTGCTGCGCCTGCGGCGCGCCGACAAGGCTTTCTACCGGGGCCTGACCCGCATGGTCTACGGCGCCCTTTGCTTCGCGCTCGTCTTCTCCGTCGTGGGGACGGTGCTCGGCGGCATTTGGGCAAACGAGAGCTGGGGAAGATTCTGGGGGTGGGATCCCAAGGAAAACGGCGCCTTGATGATTGTGCTTTGGCAGCTTGCCATTCTCCACGCGAGAAGGGACGGCCTGCTGCGGGATTACGGCATTAACATCGCGGCGATTATCGGCGGCATCATCATCGCCTTCTCCTGGTTCGGCGTCAACCTGCTGGGCGTCGGGCTCCACAGCTACGGCTTTGCGAGCGGGGCGCACCTGGCGCTGGTGGGCTTTTATGCATTCGAGACGGCGATTGTGATGCTCGGCTGCCTTGCATGGCTGCGCGATCACAACCGCGAAACCGTTCAAACGTAAGGCGCCGGAGACAAAAGAACAGGTCCGGCGGTTTTCCCATTGGGCTCAAATGCCCGGAGGTTTGGATGATGCCCCGAAAGAAACGCATGGTTTTTGCGGCCCTGGCAACGCTGTTCGGGCGCAACTGGCTTACCCTGTTCGGCGGCATGCTGGCCGCGGTAAGCGCGTTCCTCATCATCAGCTGCATGGCGGTGGGGTTTCTTGGCGTTGCGGACGGCCCCTACATCGGCATCATGGCGTTCATGATACTCCCGGGCGTGTTCGTCGGCGGGCTGCTGCTGGTGCCGCTGGGCGCCCTGTGGGACTACAAGTTCGGCTCCCGCGGCAAGAAGCCGGACACGCCCTTCCCCGTCCTCGATCTTAACAACCCCCACACGCGCCACGTCGTGGTGACGGTGCTGGTGCTCACCGCGTTTAACCTGCTCATCATCGGCACGGTCTCCTATCAGGGTGTGCAGTTCATGGACTCGCCAGAATTCTGCGGGAAAACATGCCATACCGTCATGCAGCCGGAATACACGGCCTTCACCACGTCGCCCCATCAGCGACTGCGCTGTGTGGAATGCCATATCGGCCCCGGCGCGCCGTGGTTCGTGAAAGCCAAAGTCTCCGGGCTGGGCCAGGTGCTCGCCGTGGCGATGCACAGTTACCCCACACCCATTCCCTCCCCGGTGGAAAACCTGCGCCCGTCCCGCGACACCTGCGAGCAGTGCCACTGGCCCGAAAAGTTCGTCGGAGATCGGGTGAAGATCATCACGCACTACCAGGACGATGAGGCCAACACGCCGACCAAGACCGTGTTGCTGCTGCATCTGGGCGGCGGCGGACAGGGCAAGGGAATACACAGTTGGCACATCAGCCCCGACAAGCAAACGTTCTACACCACGCCCGACCCCAAGCGGCAGAAGATCTCGAAGGTGCGCGTCGTGCAGAAGGACGGCAACGAGACGGTCTACAACGCCGCCAAGGACGCATTCACCCCCGAGGATCTGTCCCATGCGGAAGAGCGGCAGATGGACTGCATCGACTGCCACAACCGCCCGTCGCACATTTTCAAACTGCCGGCCACGGAGGTGGATGCGGCGCTGGAAACCGGGCGCATCGACGCCACGCTGCCCTTTATCAAGCGGCTGGGCGTGGAGACATTGACCGACGCCAAGGGCGAGGAAACCGAATTGGACCAGATTGCGCAGAAGGTGCATGCGTTCTACCAGGAAAAGTATGCGGACCTGGTCAAGTCGACTCCCGAGAAGGTAGACACGGCCGTTCGCGAACTCCAGGCCATTTACAGCCGCAATGTCTTCCCCAAGATGAAACTCACTTGGGGAACCCATCCGAACAACCTGGGCCACGAGCAGTTCCCCGGATGTTTCCGCTGCCACGACGACAAGCTGACGGACAAGAACGACAAGGCTGTCGGCCAAGACTGCGACGCATGCCACAGCGTGCTGGCCATGGACGAGCCCAATCCGGACATCCTGAAGCAACTGGGTCTGTGACAGGCCTGACATGCCCGCGGCCACCGTTTGGCGAACTCCGTCTCCGCGACGCGTAGACTGATTGGCATTTCCCGGCGGGTAATTGTTGCAACGACAGAGGGAATGGCTCTCGGCCCCCGAAGAGTCTCCCATTCGCCTGCGGAAGCATTGTGCGCAGAGCCCGCGCCGCCCCGATGCGGGTTCGGTCATCTGCCGAGTTCGTTCACCCGGTCGAACTGCGCGAGTTTTTGTGTCCAAGGTGCCGCACTGATTCCGCCCGCCCCCCCTGCCGTCATTAAAATACCCCGTCTTCGATGGAAATCTACGCCATTGAAAGTCCCGCGCACCAGCTTTCACCACGGAATATGCGTATTTTGTACGGTGTTCTTCATGCTATTACCAGTATTTGTCCGGATGTCTAATGCCCGGTAATCATGTAATCTAACGCAGTGCTTTTGGGAAAGTTGTCTGAGTTTTGGCAAAACGCGAAAAGTGCTTAGAACCGAGGTTTTTCTTCAAGGGCCATGTTTAACAAAGCAGGTCTTTGCAGAATTAAGGAGTTTGGGTTTGGAACCCATCTCTTGAACGTGCTGAAACTGTGCAGCGTTGTCGATCAACCGTCGGGCTTTAATGAACGACAAGCAGGAGGTATCGTGGTTATGAGTTTGCGCGGACTGAAAATGTTGATGGTGCTGGCCCTCGTGGCCGTATGTATCACCGGGTGTCCCACGCCGACACCCACACCCGCAGTCACTGTAGTCAGTGTCGCGCCGTTGGCCGCGACGCTGGAGGCCACCCAAAGTCTGACGCTGACGGCGTCTTCCACGGATGCGGCGGATACGGCGTTTGCGTGGACAAACAGCAACCCCGCAGCGGCCACCATTAGCGCCACGACGGGGTCGACGGTCAGTGTCACGGCGGTCGCGCCGGGCACCACCACTGTCACCGTGACAGGTTCAAATAGCGGCATTGTGGGCACCACAACCATTTCCGTCCCCACGGTTCCCGTGGAGCCCGAGCCGACGCAAGTGAAGGTGACCCCCTCCGCGGCGGCGTTCGAAATCGGACAGACCCTCGCGCTGACGGCGGCTTCCAGCAATGCAGGCGACACCTTCACGTGGACGCAGACCAATGCGGCGGCGGTAGGGCTTGGCTCCACGACCGGCAACACCGTTAACCTGACCGCGCTTGCGGTCGGCGTCACCGTCATCACCGCGACCGGGTCCGTGAGCGGCACCGCCGCCTCGGCGACTCTTTCCGTGGTGACTGCCAACCCTGAAACGCCCCCCACGCCAACCCTCCCCGCGGGGCTTAAGATCAACGTCACCGGCGTCGTCATTCCCGATGACCGCAGGGCCGAAGTTACTTTCACCGCCACCAACAACCGCGGCGACGTGATTCCCCAGACGGAACTCACCGAATCCCGCTGGATCATTGCCCATTTGGACGAGGCGCCGCCTGCGGGCAATTCAGCCCAGTACATCAGCTACATCACGACCACTGCCGCCTCGGCCGCCGACCCGACCATCAAGGCGACCCAGGCCACCTATGACGGCGCCGGTCTCGCCGGCCTGAAGGACAACGGCAACGGCACCTACACCTACAAGTTCAAGACGGCCCTTCCGGCCGGCTACAGCGTGACCGCGTCCCACGTCGTGGGCGCCCAGATGAACCGCACCTCGGCGCTGGACAGCGTGGTGTACTCGGCCAATGCCATTCATGAGTGGCGTCCCGACGGCAACCCCGTCACGATCACGCGTGAGGTGGTCACGACCGACTCGTGCAACAACTGTCACACGCGTCTGGGACTGCACGGCGGAGAGCGCCGCGAGGTCAGGCTGTGCATCCTGTGCCACAACCCGGGCAGCGTTGATCCGGACTCAGGCAACACCGTGGACATGAAGGTGTTCATACACAAGATCCACATGGGCGAGCAGTTGCCGAGCGTCGTGGCGGGCACCCCGTACCAGATCATCGGCTACCACGCCTCGGTCAACGACTACTCAACCGTGGCCCTCCCGCAGGACATCCGCAACTGCAACATCTGCCACGGCGGCACCGATGACACCAAGGCCGTGAACACCCAGGCAGACTATAGAAAGAAACCCACCCAGGCCGCCTGCGGCTCCTGCCACGACCGGACTTGGTTCGGCGGCGTCTCGGCCACGCCGGCAGGCTACACAAACCACTCGGGCGGTGCCCAGGCCGACGACAGCATGTGCGCCGTGTGCCATACGCCGACCGCGCCGGGTGTGGCGCCGATTGACGCCGCGCACCGTACGCCTGAAGAGCTTGCGGAAAACCCGGGCCTTGACCTGCATATTACCAACATCGCCACCACCCCGGCCGACGGCACCCTGACGATCGACTTCACCGCCAAGGATGGCAAAGGCAATCCCATTGCCGACCTGACCCCGGTGGCACGTGTGGGCTCCATTGTTGCATGGCCGGCCTCCGAGTACGCGCACAACGCGAATGAAACGATTGTCAAAACCGGCGGAACGGCGACGGGCACCCTCGTCAATACCACCAGCCCAACGGGTGAGTACCAGTACATCTTCAAGCAGAAACTGCCGCTCGATGCGGGCATCACCTTCGGTATCGCGATGACCGGGCGTCAGAACTTCACTGATCCGGACGGGAACACGCAGGAACAGGGCCTTGCGGACAACAGCCTGCAGTTCTTCACGACTGATGGCGGCAAGCCCGTGCCGCACCGCCAGGTCGTTGATGATACCCAGTGCGCCAAGTGCCACGGCGAAACGATCCGCGGCCACGGCGGTTCGCGCCTCGGTGTGGGCGTCTGCGAGATGTGCCACAATCCCAGTGCCGGCGAGATCTGCCTCAAGGACATGCTGCACAAGTTCCACACGGGCGAGAGTCTGGCGCGCCCCTTCAGCGTCGGCAGCTTCGTCGCCAACGATGTGCGCTTCCCCGGCCTGCGCCAGCAGTGCTCCATCTGCCACGGCAAGAACAGCGTGGACCTGCCGCTTAACGCCGCTGCGCAGCCGACGGTCATCACGAACGATGACAGCACCACCACGACGATTCTGCCCGAGCGGGCGGCCTGCACCTCCTGCCATGACAGCCTGGTCGTGGACATCCACGCCGTGACCAATGCGGATGCGGCGCAGGGTGTTGAGGCCTGCGAGGTCTGCCACGGTCCGGGCAAGGCTGAGGCGGTCGCCACGGTGCATGCGCTTGCCCCTTGATCCCATAATATCCTGATGTGACCGGCGGCCCGGAGTCATCCGACTCCGGGCCGCCCCTTCTTGGGGTGCGGTTTGTGGCAAATGCCGCAAAAAGTTGTCGATTGCCCTGACAAGGTGCTCGGGCTACTGAATTACACTGGCAGGGAAGATCAGAATAATGTTGACCTTGGGCAACACAACCGCAAGACGCACCCGTGCCCGAAACGCAGCCTGACCAGAAGCCGTTGGACGGCCATCCATGTTGCAGCAGGGGAAATGCCATCGTGTGCGCCGCAGCAACGCAATACCGGATGCCAGGGGAATTATCCCTTCGGACGGCATGTTTACTGTTTTGTGTTTGTCCGACCATCTGTCTCGCCACACCGAGGCGGTCTGAAAGTCGGAGGATTTTGACAGCATTTCGGGGCTGGTAAAGAATGCATTTTTGGGGACTGAGAATACTGTACAATACCGGCGACAGCCAATCGGGCTTCGAGAACAACAATCAGGAGGTATCGTGGTCATGAGTCTACGCGGTGTGAAGATGTTGATGGTGCTGGCCCTCGTGTGCGTATGTGTCACGGGGTGTCCCACAGCCATAATCGGCGTGGTGAGCGTTACCCCGCTGGCGGCAACGTTGCAGGTTGCCCAGAGCCTGACGCTGACGGCGTCCTCCACGGACGCGGCGGATGCCCCGTTTGCCTGGACAAACAGCAACCCGGCGGTGGCGACCATTGACGCCACAACGGGGCTGGCCGTGACTGTCACGGCGGTTGCACCGGGCGTCACCACAATCACCGTGACCGGCTCCAAGAGCGGCGGGGTGGCCACTGCAACCATCTCCGTCCCCACGACCCCCGTGGAGCCCGAGCCGACGGTTGTGACGGTCTCGTCCTCCTCTGTCGCGCTGGAAACCGGACAGGCGCTGGCGCTGAGCGCGGCATCGAACAACCCGGCCGACACGTTCACTTGGGGCCAGACGAATCCGACCGCAGTGGGACTGGGCGCCACCGCCGGCAGCACCATTACCGTTACCGCGCTTGCAGCCGGTGTCTCCACCGTCACCGCGACCGGCTCCGTGAGTGGCGTCACAGCCTCGACGACCATTTCGGTGCTAACGCCGGGCGGCGAAATCGGCACCACACCGCTTATCCCCGCGGGATTCAAAACCAACATCACCGGCGTTGTGATTCCTGCGGACCTCCGGCCCGAAGTCAGGTTTACGGCCACAAATGACCGCGGCGATGTCATTCCGCCGGTCGAATTCAGCGAAGTGCGTTTCATCATCGCGCACTTGGACGAGACACCGGCCGCAGGCAACTCCGCCCAGTACATCAGCTACATCTCGAAGACGGTGGCCGCCGCCGCGGATCCGAGTGTGAAAGCACTCCAAGCCACCTATGACAGTGCCGGAGCCGCCGGTTTGACGCAAGACGGCGAAGGGACCTACACGTACAAGTTCAAGACAGCCCTTCCGGCCGACTATAGCAGGACCGTCACGCATGCGGTGGGCTGCCAGCTTGCGCGCCTTTCCGCGCTGGACGGCCTGACATACCCCTCCAACAACGCAACCTTCGAGTGGCGTCCCGACGGCAACCCCGTCGCTGTCTCACGCGGCATTACCGCCACCGAGAAGTGCAACAACTGCCATACCCGGCTGGGGTTGCACGGCGGAAACCGCACCGAGGTCAAGCTGTGCATTCTCTGCCACAACCCGGGCACCACCGATCCGGACACGGGCAACACCGTGGACATGAAGGTGTTTATCCACAAGATCCATATGGGCAAGAACCTGCCCAGCGTCCTTGCCGGCACCCCGTACCAGATCATCGGTTACGGCAACTCGGTCAATGACTACTCGACGGTCACGTTGCCGCAGGATATCCGCTCCTGCGACATCTGCCACGTGGCCGGCCCGCAGAACAAGGCCATAAACACGCAGGCAGACTATTTTGACAGGCCCACCAGGGCTGCCTGCGGCTCCTGCCATGACCGCACCTGGTTTGGCGATCCGACCGCGACGCCGGCCGGGTACACGAACCATCCGTTCAACTTTTTGCAGGCCGATGACAGCCAGTGCGTCACCTGCCACACACCGACCGCTCCGGGCGTGGCCCCAATTGCCGAGAACCACGTTCCTGTTGAAGAACTTGCTGAGAACCCGGGCCTTGACCTGCAGCTTGCCAATGTTTCCGTCAACCCGGCCGACGGCACGCTGACAATCGACTTCCTGGCCAAGAACGGCGACGGGACACCCATCACCGACATCACTCCCGTTGCCCGCGCAGGGGCCATCGTTGCATGGCCGGCGTCCGAGTACACGACGAATTCGAATGAAACAATCAACAGGGTGGCCGGGAGTCCGACGGGCACCCTTGTCAACACAACCAGTCCGACCGGGGCGTACCAGTACATCTTCAAGAAGAAACTGCCGCTCGATGCGGGCATCACTTTCGCCGTCGCTATGACCGGGCGCGTGGACTTCGTGGATACGGAAGGAAACACTGAAGAGCAGGGTCTTAAGGACAACGGCATCCGGTTCTTCACCGTGGACGGCAGCACGCCCGTGCCGCACCGCACCATCGTCGATGACGCCCTGTGCGCCAAGTGCCACGGCGAAACGATCCGCGGCCACGGCGGCTCGCGCCTCGGTGTGGAGGTCTGCGAGATGTGCCACAACCCCAGCGCCGGCGAAATCAGCCTGAAGGACATGCTGCACAAGTTCCACAGGGGTGAAAACCTGATGCGGCCGTTCAGCGTCGGCAGCTTCGTCGCAAACGACGTGCGCTTCCCCGGCCTGCTCCAGAAGTGCGCCATCTGCCACGGCAGCCACAACGTGACCCCGCCGCTTGCCCCCGAAGCGATGCCCACCCTAATCTCGAACGACGACGGCAGCACCACAACGATTCTGCCCGAGCGGGCCGCATGCACGTCGTGCCATGACAGCCTGCTTGACGACATGCATGCCGTGGTCAACACGGAACAGGCCCAAGCCTTTGAAACCTGCGCCGAGTGCCACGGCGCGGGCAGGCCGGCAGCGGTGGCAACGGTCCATGCCCTGACTCCCTGAACCCTGTGACAATCAGACATGCGGCCCGGAGTCACCCGACTCCGGGCCGTTTCCTTGTGTGCCAAGCATGGCGCGAATCTAAGGGGTGCAAGTCCCCTGCGAGCCCTGATGG
>CAIXUF010000205.1 GCA_903922535.1 Candidatus Hydrogenedentota bacterium | reverse complement strand
GGACCTGCGCTTCACCGATTCCGCGGGGACGAACGAACTCAACTACGAGATCGAAACCTGGACCAACGGCGCCACGTCGTATGTCTGGGTGCAGGTGCCGCAACTGGCGGATAACAATACGAGCATCTATGCCTGGTACGGGAACGCCCTGGCGCCCGTGCCCGCCTACACGACCAACGGTGCGACGTGGAACAACGGTTTCGCGGCGGTCTATCATCTGAGCGAGGGGGGCACCGGCACGCGGAAGGAGTCGACGACGTTGCACAACGCCAGCCCGCAGAGCTACACAGGCGTGGAGGGCGTAAGCGGCAAGATTGGGGGTGCTGATCGCCTGGACGGCAACAAGTGGCTGAACGCCGGGAACCTCGGAATAGGAGCCGTGCATACCAAGGCGTTTTGGTTGCGAACCGATGTCACGGGAGGGAATCGCTATCTGATGGACTTCGGTGGCAATAACTACTGGGTCCAGTTGTACGACGGGGGATCGGGAACGGGTCCCCTCAAGGTGACAACCGGGGCTGGGTCTACAACTTTCTTCTCCGGGAACACCCAGTTCACTGACACGTCCAAATGGTACTATGTTGCAGTTGTATGCTCCAATACAACGGTGACGCTCTACGTGGACGGAGCCTTCGACAAGAGCGCAACCCTGACAACAGGCACGCCAGGGACGTGCAATATTGGGCAGTATGGCGGCAGTGGCGGTGGTTACAGGTTCCTTGGCGCCTTGGATGAAATCGAGGTGTCGAGTGTGGCCCGGTCCGCGAACTGGGTCGGGGCCTGCTACTTGAACCAGGCATCCAACCGCGTGTTCAATCTATACTCGGACGCGCAACCACTCAGTGTCGATGCTCCGCAGATCGCGAACACAACCGTGTCCAATGTGCTGGCGACTTCGGCGTTCTTCAACGGGTCCCTGACGGCGACCGGCTCTCCCCCGTTGACGGTGTCGGTGTTGTGGGGTGGGACCAACGGCGGCGCGACCGCGGCGAACTGGGCCTTCACCAACACGTTCACCGGGGTCCAGTGGCAAACGGGTGACCATCCGACCACGAACATCACGCTGACGCAGAACAAGGACTACTACTACACCTATTTCGCTTATAACTCCTCAACCTCGGCCGTGGCGGCATCGCCGCAATACTTCATCACGGGTGACGTGACGGTCGAGGCCACGGATCCGGAGGGCCGGACGACTCCGTCGGACAACGCGACTTTCACGGTCTATCGTCCGGCGACGTGTACGAACGCGGCACTTAAGGTGTACTACACGCTGAGCGGCACGGCGGCCTTCAACACGGACTATGCGATCGGTCCGGCCAGCGGCAGCGCGATCATCGCGGCCGGTGCGACGAATGGCACGATTACGGTGACGCCGGTCTGGAAGGGGGGCGGGGACAAAACCGTGATCCTGACTCTGGCGTCCGGGCCATATCCCATTGGCTCGCACAGCACGGCCACCTGCACGCTGGCCACACCCGCAGCGTCGGCGTGTACATGGACGGGCACATCGTCCACCGACTGGAACACACAGGGGAACTGGAATCCGTGGGTGCCGCGCGACGGAGACGGCGTGGCGATCCCCAACACCGCGATATCAGCCGCTTGATCGGGAGTGATCCACTGCTGGGCCTGCAGGAAGGCCACGGAGTTCGCTTTCCCCTCCGGCGTCTCTAACGTCCCCGTCCCTGGC
>CAIXUF010000204.1 GCA_903922535.1 Candidatus Hydrogenedentota bacterium | reverse complement strand
GGAGGCGGGCCAGACACTGGTGAAGATAGATGATCGAGAGGCGGCCGCCCAGGTGAGAAGCGCGGAAAGCGCGCTTCGCCAGTCCCAGGAATCGCTTCAGGAGGTGGAGAAATCCGTTCAGGCCGCCATGCACGCCAAGGCTGCCGCCGATGCCGACAACGCGCTGGGAACCTCCACGTATGAGCGCGTGAAGGGCCTTGCCGACAAGCAGGCGGTGAGCCGCCAGGTTTTGGATGAGGCCGGGGCCAAATACAAATCGGCATCGGCGCAGGCGGCTCAGGCCGGGGAGATGGTTGCGTCCATTGAGGCGCGCAGAGGCGAGGCGCAGGCGCGCATTGAACAGGCCCAGGCGCAACTGGAGAACGCAAAGGCCTTCCTAAGCCACACCAAAGTGGAAGCCCCCTTTGCAGGGCTGGTGACCAAGAAATGGGTTGATGTGGGGGACATGGCCTCTCCTGGCGCACCCCTTCTTGAACTGGAGGATGTACGGCAATACCGGCTGGAGGCAGTGGTCGACGAGGTGCTGGTGCAGCGTATCAAGCAGGGGGACAAAGTGCCCGTGCTGCTGGACGCCATCGGTGCGGGATCGCTTGACGGCGTGGTTGCCGAACTGGTGCCTTCGGCCGACCCGTCCAGCCGCACCTTCATCGTGAAGATTGACCTCCCCCCCACGCCGGGCATCAAATCGGGCATGTTTGGCAGGGCCTCTTTTAGTGCCGGTCAGACGGACACGCTGGCGGTCCCCGCCGGGGCCGTGTTCGAGCGGGGCCAGTTGTCGGGCGTTTATGTTGTCGGTGAGGGGGGCGTGGCCAACCTGCGGCTGATCACCGTTGGCAAGCGGCATGGTGACGTGGTGGAGGTGCTGAGCGGCCTGGACCCCGGGGAACGAATTGTCGTGGACGGAATTGACCGCGTCACTGACGGCTGCGTCGTGCGGTAGGCCTCTACAGGCAGGAGGACGCAACCATGACACACACACTTGGAATCGCGGGCAGGGTTGCCCGTGCGTTTATCACGAGCAAGCTTACCCCCTTGCTGATCGGCGCCTCGCTGCTGCTGGGGGTGGGTGCCGTCCTGTTGCTTCCGCGCGAGGAAGAGCCGCAAATTATCGTGCCCATGATAGACGTTTTCGTCCAGATGCCCGGCGCGGGGGCCAAAGAGGTGGAGGAGCGTGTCACCAAGCCCATGGAGAAGCTGCTCTGGGAGGTGCCCGGCGTCGAATACCTCTATTCCACCTCCAGCCCCGGCGGAACCATGGTGGTGGTGCGTTTTCTGGTCGGCACAAAGGAAGAGGACGCGATTGTCCGGCTTAACCAGAAAATGTTTGCCAATTTCGACATTATCCCGCCGGGATGCAGTCAGCCGCTGATAAAACCCCGTTCCATCGACGACGTGCCCGTGCTGGCGCTTACCCTGTCGAGCAACCGTTACGACCATTTCATGCTTCGGCGCATCGCGGCGCAGTTGCACGACGCAATCAAGGAAGTGCCCAACGTTTCGGAGGTGAAGCTTATTGGAGGGCAGCGCCGCCAGGTGCGTGTGGTGCTGGACAAAGGGCGGATGTCCGCGTACAGCGTTGCCCCCGCCGCCATCGTGCCCATGCTCACGCAGGCCAATTCCCAGTCGCTGGCGGGAAGCTTCTCGTCCAATAACGAGGAGTTCCTGGTCGAAACCGGCGGATTCCTGCAGGATGCCGACGCCGTGGGCGGTGTGGTCATCGGCGTTCATGACCAGCGGCCGGTGTACCTGCGCGACGTGGCCGACGTTGTTGACGGCCCCGAGGAGCCCGCCAATTACGTCTTCCACGGGAAGGGCCCCTCGGCACGGTTCAGCCATATCCTCGGCGCCGCTGACGGCGCGTCCGCCCCGGACAGCGTCCCAGTCGCCCCCGCAGTCACCATTTCGGTGGCCAAGCGCAAGGGCACGAACGCCATCGTCGTGGCCGACCATGTGCTTGAAAAGGTAAGGGAGCTTCAGGGAAGCGTCGTGCCCTCCGACGTGCGGATAACCGTCACGCGCAACTACGGCGAGACCGCGTCGGAGAAGTCCAACGAACTGCTCTACCACATGGCGCTTGCCATTCTCTCCGTGTCCCTGCTCATTGCGATAGTGCTGGGAGTGCGGGAGTCGGGAACGGTGGGTCTTGCCATTCCGGTGACGCTCGCGCTGACGCTCATGGTCTTCTACCTCTACGGTTACACGCTTAACCGCGTGACGCTCTTTGCGTTGATCTTTTCCATCGGCATTCTGGTGGATGACGCCATTGTCGTGGTGGAGAACATCGTGCGCCACTTCCGGCTTCCCGAGAACAAGGGCAAGCCGCTGTTGGAGATTGCGGTGGTTGCCGTGGACGAGGTGGGCAACCCCACGCTGCTGGCCACCGCGGCCGTCATTGCGGCAATCCTGCCCATGGCGTTCGTGCGCGGCCTGATGGGTCCGTACATGCGCCCCATTCCGGTGGGCGCGTCCGCGGCGATGGTGTTCTCCGTCATCATCTCCTTCGTGGTGACGCCCTGGGCCGCCTACCGCTTTCTCAAGGGCAACCCAGACCATCATCCCGTCCAACACCGCTGGAATCCCCTGCACCTCTACCGTAGGGTGCGCAAAGCGAAGCGGAGCGCATCCTCCGGCGGGCAGGCTGTTCCAGCCCCGGCCCTGGCTCCGCATGGTCACGAAGAAGGCTGGCTGGACCGGCTCTATCGTCATGTCATGGGCCCGCTCGTCACGGTGCCCGTGCTGCGTTACGGTTTCCTGGTCAGCGTGGTGGTGCTGCTTTTGGCCGCTTGCTCGCTGGTTCCCCTGTCGAAAGTACTGGTCAAAATGCTGCCCTTCGACAACAAGAGCGAGTTCCAGGTAATCATCGACATGCCCGAGGGCACCCCTCTGGAAAAGACGGCGGCCGTGACGCGGGAAATCGGCGACTATGTCGCCACCCTGCCGGAGGTGACCGACTACCAGATGTACACCGGAACCGCCTCGCCCCACAATTTCAACGGGCTGGTGCGCCACTATTTCCTGCGGCACCAGTCGAACGAGGCGGACATCCAGGTAAACTTGGCTTCCAAGGCGCACCGAAAAGCCCAGAGCCACGAGATCGCCAAACACGCCAGGCCGCGCATTCAGGAGATCGCACGCAAATATGGGGCCCGCGTAAAGGTAGCCGAAGTGCCGCCTGGCCCGCCTGTGCTGCAAACGCTTGTGGCGGAGATCTACGGCCCCGATTATGCGGGCCAGATTGCCCTCGCAAAACAGATCGAGAAGGTGTTTGACAACACCGATGGCGTGGTGGACGCGGATTCCTTTGTCGAGGACGACCAGATGAAGTACCGCTTGGCGGTGGACCAGGAAAAGGCCGCGCTGAACGGTGTGTCGGTGGAGCAGATCAACGCCACGCTGCGCATCGCACTGGACGGTTTGGGCGTTGGACTGGTGCACAAGCCCACCGAGAAGGAGGATGTGCCCATTTTCCTGCACCTGTCACGAAGCGAACGTTCCGGAATGGACAGCCTCAGGGAAATCAAGGTGCAAGGCACGCAGGGCAACATGGTCTCACTGGGTCAGCTTGTGCAGGTGGAGGAGGTGGTGCAGGACAAGAGCATCTACCACAAGAACCTGATGCCCGTGGTGTACGTGACGGGCGATGCCGGCGGCAAGGGCGAAAGCCCCGTATACGTAATCTTTGGACTACAAGAACAGCTTGCGGCCATGAAAGCGCCCAACGGCGCGGCCATCAAGCAGTATTCCACGCAGCAGCCCTTTTCCACCGGGGAATACGCGGTTAAGTGGGACGGCGAGTGGTATGTCACCTACGAGGTGTTCAGGGACATGGGCATCGCCTTCGCCGCGGTGCTGGTCCTGATCTTCATCCTTGTTGTGGGCTGGTTCCAGTCGATGAGGACGCCCTTTGTGATCATGGCGGCCATCCCCTTTTCGCTGGTGGGCATACTCCCCGCCCACTGGCTCATGGGCGCGTTCTTCACGGCGACCTCCATGATCGGCTTCATCGCCGGTGCGGGAATCGTGGTGCGCAATTCGATCATTCTCGTGGACTTCATAGAACTGCGGCTGGCCGAAGGCATGCCGCTGGCCCAGGCGGTGGTGGATGCGGGGGCGGTGCGCTTCCGTCCCATGCTGCTGACCGCGGCCGCGGTGATCGTGGGGTCGTCGGTGATTCTGTTCGACCCCATCTTCCAGGGGCTGGCCATCTCACTGATGGCGGGCGAGATAGCCTCGCTCCTGCTTTCCCGCATGGCCGTGCCGATTCTTTACTACCTGTCGCGGAAACACGAACTGGCGCCGCGCGGCTGAACCGGGCGCGTCAACCCCTGACGGACATGCCCTGCATGCGCATTTTCAAGTCCTTTGCGCTGGTGGCGTTTTGCAAGGCGGTTTCGGGCGTGATGATCTTGGCCGCCCAAAGGTCGTACAGCGCCTGGTCGAAGCTTTGCATGCCCCATTGATCTTTGCTTTCCTCAATGATGTTGAGGATTTCCCTGAAGGACTTGCCCTGCTCAATAAAGTCCCGGACGGTGCGCGTGCCCACCAGCATCTCGCAGGCGGCGATTCGGCCCTCTCCGTTTGCCAGCGGAAGTATGCGCTGGGAGCAGATGCCCCGCAGCACGCTGGAGATCTGTTTGCGTATCTGGGCGTGCTGGTGCGGCTCAAAGAACTCCATGAGGCGGTTCAGCGTTTCCACCGCGTCGACGGTGTGCAGGGTGGAGAACACAAGGTGCCCCGTTTCCGCGGAGGCGAGCGCCGTGCGCACCGTCTCCGTGTCGCGCATCTCGCCGATGAGGATGACGTCCGGGTCCTGGCGCAGCGCCGCGCGCAGTGCGTTGGCGAAGGAAAGCGTGTCGTGCCCAATCTCGCGCTGGGTGACAATCCCCATCTTGTCCATGTGCATGAACTCAAGCGGGTCCTCGATGGTGATGACGTGGTCCGGGCGGTTGGTGTTGATCTCATCAATCATCGCGGCGAGCGAGGTGGACTTTCCGCATCCGGTCGGGCCTGTAAACAGGATTAGCCCGTTCTTCAGGTAGCACATCTTCTTGAGCACGGGTGGGAGGTGAAGCTCTTCCAGGGTTTTGATGACCAGTGGAATGAGGCGGAGCACGATGCGCGGATTGCCGTCATCGACACAGGCGTTCACGCGGAAGCGCGCGGTGTTTTCGTACGTGTAAGAGCTGTCGAGTTCGAGCAGTTTGTCATATTTGGCCAGATCGCGCGAATCCAGGATTTCAATGAGCAATCCGCGCGTGATCTCCTCGGTGAGAACGGGCAGATGGTCGAGGCGCAGGAGCACCCCGTCGACGCGCAGGATGGGCGGATTGCCAATCTTGATGTGGATGTCGGAGGCGCGCCGTTCGACCGCCTCCTTCATGATGTCATGAATTGAAACCATTGGCACGCTCCCATGCAGCACGGAACCCGTTCGCAAAACCTCTCGCGGCGCGAAAGAACGCGCCGAATCCACTTTCCCCAACGATACCACATGCCGCGCGCGCTGGTCACGCACCGTCAGGAACGCAGGGAGAACGCTCCAAAGCACACGATTTGGGGCGTTTCATCCCTGATCACACTGAGGCGTTCACTGGCCCGGATACACGTCCGGAACGACGCGCACCGGAGTGGTGAAAGTATATTTGATGTCGGTAAGGTTGGGATCCGGTCCGGGATAGGTCATTTGCACGAAGAACCCGCGCCAACCCTCACCGGTCTGCGGCAGGTCCACCTCGCCAGTAAACACCTGGTTCTTGGCGACGGGGTCGGACGTGATTACGGTGCTGGTCCAGGCCTGGCCAATGATCTCCAGGCGGAAGTCACGGTGGTCCGGATTCTCCGCCTGCCACAGCTTGACCGATGCCGGGGCGTCCACGCTGGTCACGATGATTCGCGCCTTCTTGTTCTTTGTGTCGTCCTGGTACTTCCAGGAATACTTCGGGATGGTCACATTGTCGGAGGTGATGTTGTTGGTGTTGCGGACGTGGGCGATGTAGAACGCCTCGATCGTGCTCAGCGTGTCGTGGTCAAAACTGGTGCCCGACGCGAGACTGTGGTCCGTGTTGGGCGCGTAGTGCAGCCAGTTGCTGCCCAGCATTTGGCCCAAATAGAACTTGGACGAGTCGGGCAGGAAGAACTGATCCCCCGTCGAGTTCGTGATCAGCTTGGGCATGGTAAGGACACTGCGGTAGGTCAACGGATCCACAATGGCCAGAAGGGACCGCGACTCGTCCGTGCCGAAGCGCTGGAACACATTCATCTTGACGTAGTCCTGCACGGACGCGGAATAGCCGTGGTAAATCTTGTTGGCGGTGTCGTCGAAGGAGTAGTCGCTGTAGGCCTTCTTCTGGTGCGTCATCTGCTGTTCCATGCTGAGCACGTCGATGACTATCGGCATGATCGCCGACACACGCTTGTCGGCCGCGCCGGTGAGCCAGGTGGTCCACCCGCGCTTTGACGCTCCCGCAACCACGAAGCTGTCCACAAGGCGGGAGCCGCTGGGCTTGTTGGCCATGTAGTCCTCGACGGTGTCCATGGCCCGCACGGCGGCCCGGGTCATCGGCAGCAGCAGCGGCCAGGTCATGTCTGTTGCGTCCTTTTCAAAGGAGTCCATGTATTTGCTGTAGCTGTAGGCGATAATCGCGTCCTCGGTGCGCGACGGTGTTCCTTTTTCCTGAAGGAACACAAGCGGCTCGTTGGGCACTGCCTGCATGAGGGCCACGACGCTGCCAGAATCTGTGGCGAAGGGCATGAGGAGCGCAGCCTCATCCGCGGCCGGGTCCGACCCGGTGCTGCCGCCGGAAACGAGGAGCATGGCGGTGTGCGAGGCGAGGTCGTCCGGCTCGACCACGGTCAGGAAATGCCTCCAGGTGGGCTGATCCACCTCCTGCGCGCCGCGCCAAACCCCGGAGGTCATCTCGATCACATAGGCGGTTATGCCCTTCTTGGTGTCTCTGAGGGTGTTGCGGACCGTGTACTTGTAACTGGGGTCGCATGCGGTGACGTAGTCATGGAGCACCGAGCTCTCCGGAATGTCCAGCAGGGCCTCAGACTGGGCGCTAAGGCTGAGCGTGTTGAACCCGGTGAGGCTCAGATTCGCCGCCATCACAAAGATCCGCTCGCCACATTCTTCGGTGCTGTTGCGGAGATTGTGCACGATCAGGGTGTCATTGACGCCATCCGCGTCGCTGTCGCTGATTTCGTAGTCGCCATAAACACCGGCCGGGCTGCCCAGCTCCACGCCGTCGGCACCGAAACGGTACACCTTGACGGCCATGGTGTTGCCGTCATCATCGGCTTCCCAGTCAGCCGCATTGAAGGTGAGGGTAAGGTCGGTGGACAGCGCGGCGGTTTGCAGCAGGACAGCGCGGGCCGCAAGCGGCGGGATATTGGACAAAGACGGATACTGGCTCGACTTGATCGCGACCTGGCTTGTGGGCGAGTCCAGCTCGCTTTCAACCACGGCATCCGCGCTGAAACGGTCGGCATTGAACGAGTATGGCGTGGGTTTGTTGTCGGCATTGCGGATGATAGAGACTGAACTGTTTTCAAAGGCGCGATCGCGGGCAAAATCCCAATAGTAGGAGGACAGCTTCTTGTCCAGCGCTTCATTCATGACCTGGTAGTCCAGTGCGAAGGCTGCGGCGAAGGACAAGTCCGCGCCGCCGTTGGACTGTTTGTCCAGCGCGGCTCTCATGCCCTCCAGAGACTTGCCGATGAGGAGGATCGGATCGGTGTAACGCTCCTTGTCATTGCCCAGGTAAAAGTAGAATTCCTGCCCGGACGCGCCATAGGCTGGAACGGCCGAACTGTAGGGGTACAACAGCGGAAGGGAAAGATCCGCGAATTCACCCTTTTCCAGACTGCGCGCAAGACGTTCGTCCGCGTTCTGGCCCAGATAGGTCGGGCCGCCCATCTCCAGGCCGGCAAGGAAATGAATGGGGAGCACATTTCCTTTGCTGTCGGTGTCCGCCGGAACCGGCAAGCCAAGACTTGTGTCGCCCACGGTGGTGATGTTGGGGAAAGCGTAGGCCCGTGAGATGGCACTGTACAGCGCCTCAACAACGGCCGTCTTTACGCTGAAAACCTGGGCGATGTCCGTGTCCGTCTTGCCGCCGGCGGCATAGTCGGACGCGTTGTGGGTGCTGATCGCAAGCAACTGGCCGGGGTCCACAACGATCTGGCCGAAGAAGTCGTCGCGGTAGACCAACTTGGAGAATCGGTCGTACTGCGAGGGATAGGCGGCCTGCATGTTGTGCATTATCATCGCATAGGCGCCATCTTCCTCAATAAGCGCCGGGTGGCGGAGGTCGCCGGCGGCCAGTTGGTCGTTGAAGCCCTGCACGCCCGCCAGCAGGCCCACGCCGGTTTCCGAAATCTGTTCATCGGTGAAGCTGCGCTGGCCAAAGGAGAACTCGTTGTTGATGTCGCCCAAACGCAGCGCGGTGAGTTGCCGCATGATTTCCACACTGGCGCTTACCTTCCATGTCGCGGGCCAGGTGTGCAGCGCGTCCGGTGCGTCCTTCGCGCTCTTTCCATAATCGCTTGCCAGGAAGGTGGTGCTCTCGGAACGGTAAATGACCGTGTACACCGCGCTGGCGGGGAGCCGCATGACCTTCGCAAGCACGGCGTCCGTGTCGAACGCCACCGGAACGGGCATGGTTCTGCCGTCTTCAAACTGCGCCAGCAGGAAAAGCTGGCCGATCTGGTTTGCGCTGGGCGTGAACCCGCCCGCAAGAATCGGAACGCGCAGCGTCGTCGCCAGCACTTTGCCGTCCGCACCCGTGGTGTAAAGGTCGGAAGTGGCATTGTTGTGGCGGATGGAATAGGTGCGCGAAACCCGGACGGTGTTTTCCGTCGCGGGAAGCGCAACATCCCCGGCGTTTTCACTGACGCCAAACGCGGTTTCGCCCTTGAGCACACCCGGCGGGACGGTTATGGTGACGTCGTCCGCGGTAATCGCCCCGCCAGCCGCATCAAGGGAACCGAAGGTGGTTGGTTCCTTCACCACGATAAGCTTCTCTGCGGTGCGGGTGAAATTGCCCTGGGAAGAGGTGATGGTAAGGCTCACCGTGAAAGTCCCGGAGAAGCTGTATGTCTTTTGCGGGTTGCGCTCCGTGCTGCGCGTCCCATCGCCGAATTCCCATGCCCATGCCTGTATTGGCGCAGTGCCGGGCTGTGACGTGTCGGTGAACTGGACGGGGAACGGCACGTTGCCGTTCAACGCCGACGCTGCAAAATCCGGGACGGGGTTTGGCGAGGTCTGCTGGGGGCACCCCGCCAGAACAACGCAACCCAGAACCAATCCCAACATTGACATTTTCAGGAAGACGCGTGGCATGAGAGCAAAGCCCTTTCTTCGCGTTCGATGCGTACCCGGTCCGCCGGGACATTCCCCTTGGCGGACGCGGCAATCCCTACACGTGGATATTCCACTACAAATACACCGTGGTTATTGTGTTCTAAGTGGCCGAAAAAGTCAACTATTTACCTCCGCCGTGTCGGAAGTCTCCGCAGACAGTGGCTCCGGCGCGACGGGGTCAGAGGCGGGCACGCTGCGGTCAGGGGCGACCATGCCTCCGGAAAGCGACATGATATCTGCGTCCAGCAGGGCAGGATCCGCCCGGTCGAGCTTTGCGAACAGAGGCAAGAAGGCCTTGTCACGGCGAAAAAGGGACGGATCCTGTCCCTGTTCTCGCATCGCGGCCACAACGTCACGCACCCGAATGAGTTCCGGTGCCCGGGCGGGCTGCCATCCCACCGGGTCCGCGCAGGCCGTGGTGAGCCGCGCCGAGGTGAGACGGTCAAGGGTTTCAAGCAGAAGCCGTGTCGGCACATTCCAAGCCTCCGCCGCCTCCTGCACGGTCATTGGCGGGCCTCCCGCGGTGAAACGCCGACAGATCTCTATCATGGCCCGCACAGCCACCGCCTCCCTGTAGGCAAAAGGAGCCTCCCCTGCCAGACGCTCCATGGCAAAGGTCTTTTCGTTCTGATAGGCGTAGGCCACGACGGCCCCAAACAGCAGGATCAGCCAACTCGTGTATATCCACATCAAGAACAAGGGAAACAATGCGAAGGTTGAGAAAAAGAGGGCGTACCGGGCCAGCCCGAACTGGAATTTGATATAGCCCCAGGACATGAGCGCCCAAAGCAGGCCCGCCACCAGCCCGCCCAGCAGGGCATAGCGAAACTTCACGCGCGTGTTGGGCACCACCCAGTAGATGAGGCAGAACGAGGAGGCAATGATAAGAAACTGGCTGCCGCGCAGCAGGATTGCCAATGGACCGAGAAGTTCCTTCAAATGGGTGCCTTCGAGGGCGGCCGTGACGCCGAGGACCGCCGCCGCCGCGAAAGGCAGGAGCACCGTGACCAGGAGGTAGTCGCTGATGGCGCGGAGCACCCCCCTGGTGCGCCGCACCCCCCAAATGCGGTTGAAGGACTGTTCCACGTTGCGCATGAAGCCGAACACCGTGCTCAGCACGAAAAGAAGGCCCGTGATGCCCAGCGCTTTGGGTTTGGTGGCGCTTTCCTCCGCCAGACGGACCAGCAGACGCACCGGATTCTCGTAATTCGGGAGGGTGCCGCCCTCCTGCTGTGACCCAAACACGGGAAAGACCCAGGCGATAAGGCGCTGCTTGAGTGCCTCATCGTTGGCCGGTGTCGTCTTCCCCTCTTTATCGGAGGGGGCCGGTTTTCCATCCGTACCGGACGGTGCTCTTATGTCCTCCCCGTCGGGAGGCACATCGGACTCCGTGACATCCATGTCGGACACCAGTTCGAGTTGCCGGAGCGTTCCCACCAACTGCGTCAACTGCTTGTCGGCGGCGTCGTAAATGTTATCCCCCAGATTGAAGGTTTGGATGAAGTAGAAGGTGAATGCCATAAAGGGCACGAGGAAGATGAGCGTGGCGAAAGAAAGCGCCGCCGCGCGCACCACCAACGTTTCCTCGCCCACGCTGCGCGCGAGCAGAATGACGGCGCGCACCTGCTGGATGATGAATCCGTGCGGCACCTCCTCGCCGGGACGGCCGATGCGCCACACATCGTGCGTGGCGAAACGGCGCCCCCGTTCCATCGAGGCGCGCAGGCGCGCTATCTGAGTCCTTACTTGTCCACCCATGCGATTATGCTAACCTTTGCCCGGCCCGCAACGCAATTCCGCTGTTTGCGTCGTGCTACAATATAAGAAGAGATGTGCAAGCGGGAGCATTGTGATGGAAACGGGCGAGAGCGGCAAGAAGACGCCACGATTGGCTGAACTTTTGGATCGGCGCACGGCACCGGCCGACCCTGCTTTGACCATTTCCGGACAAGACGGCGAGGTGCGCTGTCTGGCCTGCGGCAATCGCTGCATGATCCGCCCCGGCAAGCGGGGCATATGCCGCGTGCGTTTCAACGAAAACGGCGTGCTGCGTGTGCCTTGGGGCTACGTGTCGGGGCTCCAGATCGACCCCATCGAAAAGAAGCCCTTCTATCATGCCGTGCCGGGGGGCAGCGCGCTGTCCTTTGGCATGCTCGGCTGCAACCTCCACTGTTCCTTTTGCCAGAACTGGTTTTCCAGCCAGACGCTCCGGGACGATGCCTCCAACGCGCTGCCCACGGTGTGCGCCGCGTCCACCATGGTCACCGAGGCGGTTCGCCACGGCGTGGATGCCGTCATCAGCACCTACAACGAGCCGCTCATCACCGCCGACTGGGCCCATGCCGTTTTTACGGAGGCCAAGAAGCACGGCATTCTCTGCGGCTTTGTCAGCAACGGCTTCGCCACGCCGGAAGTGCTGGCCTATCTGCGGCCCGTCACGGACCTGTTCAAAGTGGATCTCAAGTGCTTTGACGACGCCACGTACCGTTCCCTCGGA
Source organism: Candidatus Hydrogenedentota bacterium (assembly GCA_903922535.1). The sequence continues at coordinate 1,721 of CAIXUF010000204.1, read as the reverse complement.
TGCGGGCTTGCCGCCGTCTTGGAATCCATTCAGCAGTTGGTGGAACTCGGATACTGGGTGGAGGTGGTCACGCTGCTTATCCCGGACTTCAACGACGGCGAGACCGAACTGCGGGAATTGGCCCGGTTCCTTGCCGGGGTTTCGCCCCACCTGCCCTGGCATGTGACGGCCTTTCATCCGCAGTACAGAATGGTAAACCAGCGCAGCACCACGCCGGAAGACCTGCGCCGGGCATGGCAGATTGGCCGCGATGCCGGACTGCATCATGTATACGCCGGAAACCTTCCCGGCAAGGTGGGCACGCTGGAGGACACCATCTGCCCGGGATGCGGCGTCGTACTGGTGGAGCGCATGGGATTTCAGGTGCGCAAAAACCGCATCCGCAACGGCGCCTGCCCGGACTGCGGGACCATTATTGCGGGATGTTGGACAAAACAGCAGGCAAGCGGCCCCTCACTCAAGATGCTTCGGCCCTGACCCCACGCGGCGTGCGAGATTGCGCCGGCGCTCCTCCATAATCCGCAATGCCATGCGTTGCACCTGCAAGCGCAGCCACTGGTCCGTCTGGCCACCCTCGGAATAGTCCGCCGGGCCGTAGGCGTCCACCCGCGCAGACTCCGCCAAATCCACCACCTGCGCAAACTGTCCCGGCGAGGTGGGATCATACACGGCATAGGCCAGTCCCCCATGCTTGCGGATTACCGAAAAGCTGGGGATGTCACTGGGACCGTCCGCCACATAAATCATGTTGCGCACGGGCACCCGGCGTTCCTCTTCCGGGATCATATCGTTGACAGAAATGCCCGCGTGCCGGTTCACGCCCTTGTTGATTTCGAAGATCGCCCGCGTCTTCGTCGTGTTGTCCAGAATGGCCGCGATCTGGCTGATCTCGCCGGACTGGGGTGTCGATTTCGGATCAAAGCCCGGCCCGGCGGGCGTTTCGATAAACTCCGACCCCCAGATGCCGCTCAAACGCTTGGCGATGGACGACCCGCGAATCATTTCTGCCAGTCCGGTGCTCACCACGTAATGCTCCAGCCGCAGGTCCCCTTCCAGAAATGGGGGTTCCTGAAGGGTTGTCTCCAGCCGGTCAAACAGCCCCACAATTCCTGGAAACAGTGGAATGCGCGCACCCAATTCGCGCAGCTTGGCATTGTTCAGTCCCGGCATGCGTCCCTCGCGAACATAGGTCAGCAGATGTCCCAGGTAGCACGTGTCCGGCTGCACCGTGATGCCCGCCCGCGCATACCATGCCGGCAACGCATTCACCTCGGTCCAGAAAGCCTTCTGGTCCAGGCGGTACTCCTCAAAGAGCGGCGTTTGCATGTACTGCGGCGAAAGCGTTTTGTCAAAGTCCCAGATGAGGGCGATGACGTTCTGTAAAAACAAGCCTTTGTCCATGTCAATATCTCCCGGCGAGAGTATAGCCGAAAGCGGGGTGGACGAAGCGAAGCAAGAGCCGACCTATATTCCAGAGGGTCGGCTGGGAGATGACGCTCTTAGTCGCCGTGAAGCGCAGTGAATCCGGCGGAGGAATGCCCGGCGTGGAGAAGGGCACCTTTTGCGCCGTTTCACGCACCCAACGGCGAAAAAGAGGCATTTGCGAAATAGCCCATTTTCGCGGCAGTGCCGGTCAGAGGGCACCTGCGACGGGTTTGATAGCGGCGTTGGCCCAAGTGCTGGACGGGCTGACAGGCCGTTGAAGGCTGTCGGGGGCTTTG
>CAIXUF010000203.1 GCA_903922535.1 Candidatus Hydrogenedentota bacterium | reverse complement strand
CGGTGGCATCGCCAAGCTTCACGTCGTCGGTTCGAGCAACGGCGAGCTGAAGGAGAAGAAGGACCGCGCCGACGACGCGCTCAACGCGACCCGCGCCGCCATTGAAGAGGGCATTGTGGCCGGCGGCGGCGTGGCGCTGCTGCGCGCCCGCGACAAGGTTGCCACGCTCGCGCTGGAAGGCGACGAGAAAATTGGCGCGCTGATTGTCATCAAGGCCATGTCCGAGCCGCTCGCGCAGATCGCCGAGAACGCCGGCCTTGAAGGCGGCGTGATCGTCAACGCCGTCACGGCGACCAAGGGCAACATGGGCCTCAACGCCGCCACCGGCGAGATTGAGGACCTGGTCAAGGCCGGCATCATCGACCCGGCCAAGGTCATCCGCTGCGCCCTGCAGAACGCGGTCAGCGCCGCCGGTATGATCGTCACCACCGAATGCCTCGTCACCGACGCGCCCGAGAAGGGCAAAGACGACTGCAAGTGCGGCCACAACCACTAATCCGCGCTTAGCTTAAGTACAGAAATGCGTGCCGGCCGATCCCGAAAGGGGTCGGTCGGCATTGTTGTTGCAGTGTCTGAAGGACCCGGGATTGCAGCACTGTGAAGACTGCCGGAACGCGGTGGCGGGGCGAGGGCGGGAAAACCACAGACGGGAGATGGTAGTCCAATGCAAGGGGGACGGGCCGCTCTTGTTACAATTGTGCGGGGGGCGCACCAAAGGAGACGCACGGAATGTGGGAGGTCTTGGGCGCGATGATGCTGGCATGCCTGCCGTATGCAGGAGCCTTGGACGGCCCTGCCGCCGTTTCGGAAGCGGACACCCCGTTTGTTCAGGAATACCATGAACACTATTCACTGGGCGTGCGGCGCGAAGAAAACGACGTGCGAAGTGTGGCCGTGGCGGGCAATGGGGACGTCCTTGCCGCGACCAAGGTGGGGCTCTATTGCCTTCGAAAAGGGGCGGATGCGTTTGACGGCGTCATGAACACGGCGCAGGAGGGGCCGGTGTTCGATCTGGCGGTGGATTCCAAGGGTGAGGTGTGGGCCGGGGCCTGGAACGGCGTCTATCATTGGACCGGCAGGAAACTGGAACAGGATCAGCATATTGACGAGGCCGTGGCGGCCGTGGCGGCGGATGGGGATGACGTGGTGGCCGCGGGCCGTGGCGGAATCTGGATCGCGGGCCGTGATGAACACCGCCCGCTCCAGTGCGCCAGCAGCGTCCGGGCCATTCTGCCAGACGGAGACGGGGGGCTGTGGATCGCGACCGGCGTCGGTCTGTATCACGACACGGTGACCGGCGGACGGGCCTACGGGGAAGACGAAGGTCTGGTGGCGCTCGACCTGACCTCGCTTGCCGCGATGAAGGACGGAACGGTTTGGGCGGGGGGACTGGGCGGCGTCACGGTGCTGCGCGACGGCGCAGTGGACCGACGGCTCACGGGGAAGGAGGGGCTTCCCGACATTGAAGTGACCTGCATTGGCAGCGGGAACGACAGCACCGCATGGCTCGGCACGCGCGGCGGCGTGGCCCGCCTGTCGGGCGCAACCTGGTCGCTGCGGCACAGCAGGCGCTGGCTGGCCTCGGACAACGTTCGTGACATCGCCTTCGACGCGGAAGGCAATGCCTGGGTGGCGACCGACGCCGGCGTAAGCGTGGTCCGCCGCCGGACGATGACACTGGCTGAAAAGGCGGACGGTTTTGAAAAGGTGACCAACCAACGCCACATGCGCGCGCCGGGGCTTGTGGAGCTTTGCACGCTCGATGAGCCGGGCGATGTTGATTCATGGAAGCCCCGCGACGACGACAACGACGGACAGTACACGGCGATGTACCTTGCCATGGAGTCCTACCGGTATGCCGCGTCAAAGGACCCCGCGGCGCAGGCGGCGGCCCGCAGGGCCTTTGAGGCGCTGGCACTTCTCCAGCAGGTGACGGGCACGGCGGGCTTTGTCGCGCGCACCGTCATACCCGCGGACTGGACTTCCATGCAGGACCCGAACGAGGACGCCTCCGACCAGGAATGGGCGGACCGCCAGATGACCGACCCGCG
>CAIXUF010000202.1 GCA_903922535.1 Candidatus Hydrogenedentota bacterium | reverse complement strand
GTGCTGCGCGGCGGTTCGTGGGGCATCTTCTACGATGGCTGCCGGTCGGCCTTCCGCTGGTACTACACCCCGACCGACAGTGGCAGCACCATCGGCTTCCGTGTTGTGCGGACTCCGTAAGACTCGGCACTGTTCCCCTTTATTCCAATTCGCTTTCAAAATGAGACCAACAATGCTATACTACGGTCATGGCAAGACCAAGGCACATCGACCAGGAGCTGGTGCAGAAAGCTCAAACCCTTGTCGCGCAAGCCACGGATCTGCAAGAGTTGCGGGCAGCCCAGGCGGTTCTCTTCCCGGCAGTGCTTGGAACCACGCTGGAACAGACAGCAGCCATGCTCGGAGTGGGACGGGCCACCGTGCCCCGGTTGCAGGCGCGGTTTCGAGAGCGGTGCCGTTCAGGCCGCCCCGCGCCAAGGCGGTATGGCGGACGCCGGAACGTGCTGATGAGCATCGAGGAAGAACGGGCATTTCTGGCGCAGTGGGCGGAGCAGGCCAAGAGTGGCGGCGTGTTGGTTATATCCGTTTTGCGGGCGGCCTTGGCGCAGCGGCTGGGGCGGCCTGTGGCCGCTTCGGTCGCTTATCGTCTTTTGGCGCGGCATGGCTGGCGCAAGGTGGCGCCGGACACCCGTCACCCGAAAAGCGACCCGGCAATCCAGGAGGACTGGAAAAAAAGCTCCCCGAAACACTGGATTCCCTGCTGACACCGGAAGAGGTTCGGGGGCGAAGGGTTCGGCTGATGTTTCAGGACGAGGCGCGTTTTGGCCGCATGGTGCGCATTCGCAGGTGCTGGTCGCCCGCGCCAGCCCGGCCCACCGTTCCCAATGGCTACGAGCGTGAGTTCGTGTATGTGTACGGCGCAGTGAGCCCGCTTGAAGGCGAGATGGATTGGATGATCTGCCGGGAGATGAACACCGAGCGGATGGGCTGCTTCTTGGAGCAGGTCAGTGCGGCCCACCCGGATGACTTCATCCTCATGGTGGTGGACGGGGCCAGTTCCCACAAGGCCAAGGACCTGCGGCGACCGGATAATATCCGCCTGGTGCCCTTGCCACCGTACGCGCCTGAACTTAACCCGCAGGAGCATGTCTGGGATGAACTGCGGGAAAAGGAGTTCCCCAACCGGGTGTTCAACGAGCTTGCGGCCGTGGTGCGCCAACTCGAACAGGGGTTGCCGCGGATGAACGCCGACAAAACCGGACTGCGCAGTCTCACTGCGTGGCCGTGGATTATTAGTCTCAACGTGAACGCGAATTAGAATAAGCATTAACTGCATTTTCTTGCTTATGGTTGCGAGCTTGCTTGTTCTCGTGCTCAAAATGAGGGTTTTGCAGGAGGCTCATGAGACAATTCGTATGCTTGACAACTGAAACGGGAAGTTGTAATATTTCTATTGCCGGGTCCGCAGGGGCAGTCAATAAATGCGGAAACGGCTTAGGGCTGTTTGCGGAGGTCGTGTCAGGTGCTTAGTCAAGGATACTGCGGGAATGGCAGCGCGGCAGCGCCGCGACAGGCGGAATGTATCCGTGCCCTTTTATGCAATTCCTGCCACAGGGGCGCTCCAAACGTCCCGTTCCATAATGAACTGGGCAAATCCCTGCCATCCCGCACCGTTCCTCAATGCCAGAACCCTTTTCAAGAACACGGCGAAGCCGTTTAGTCCAAGAACACAAGGGATAAAGCAGAAGTAGAGTCCCATACGCGGTAACGCAGGAGGACCATGGCCATGAACGGAACGAAGACCGCCCGGGTGATGATATTTGCGGTGGCGATGACCGTACTGGGCGCATCCGGCGCTTTAGCCCAGAGCCCCTTACTTACGGTCACCTCGCCGAACGGCGGCGAACTGTGGATTCAGGGCGAAACCCAGTTCATCACGTGGGACGCGACGGACGTGAGCGGCGCATTGGCCTTCTGGCTGGAGGCAAACGGGGAACCCAGCGACTGGATTGGCGTGGCTGACGCCTCAGACGGGTATCTGTTCTGGACGGTTCCCACGTCGGTGGCGCCGGGCAGCGCGTACAAGCTCCACGCAATGTCCGGGGATGACAACTCCATTGAGGATCTGAGCGACGACGCCTTCACCATCCAGGCGGCGGGCGGTTCGGACACGACGCCGCCGGTGATTACGCTTGTCGGAGAAGCCGACACCGCAGTGGAGTGCGGCGGTTATTTCGAGGATTCGGGCGCCACGGCCATGGACGACGTTGACGGCGACCTGACTGGATACATTATGGTGGGCGGCGATCCCGTGGACACGACAGTCGTCGGCACCTACACCGTCACCTACAACGTGCAAGACTTCAGCGGCAACAACGCCATCGAGGTCGCGCGGACAGTGAGGGTCGTTGACACACTCATGCCGGTCATCAGCCTCAATAGCTGGTGGGGGACTGACTACGCCGAGTGCGGCGACGCATATGTGGCTTCTGGAGCCACGGCATGGGATGACTGCGCAGGGGACCTGACTGGTCGCATCGTGGTGAGCGGCGACACGGTGAACTTGGCGGCGCCCGGCGCCTACACCGTGACCTACGGCGTGAGCGACGGCACGAACATTGCCTTGCCGGTCCCTCTGACCGTGATCGTGCAGGACACAACCCCGCCGGAAATCACCCTCAATGGCGGGGCTACTGTCACGGTGCCGCGCGGCGGCACCTACATCGAGCTGGGCGCAACCGTCACGGACAACTGCGCGGCCGGCCTGGGCGTGACGATTGGCGGAGACACGGTGAGCACCGCGATGGCCGGCACCTACATCGTGACCTACGACGCAAACGACGGCAACGGCAACAGCGCCGAGGTCACGCGGACCGTGATCGTGACGGAAGGGCCGTCCATTACCGTCACCTCGCCGAACGGCGGCGATCTGTGGCTTCAGGGCGAGACCGAAACCATCACGTGGGACCAGACGCTTGTGACCGGCTTGGTGGGCGTCCTTCTGAATGAGAACGGGACCGATACGATGTGGGTCGGAGCGGTTGCAGCTTCGGACGGGCAAATGACTTGGGAGGTTCGGACCTCGGCGGCGCCGGGCAGCGATTACAAGGTCCACATAGTGTCCGCGGACAACAGCGCAATTGAGGACTTGAGCGACGCCACGTTCACGATCATGGCGCCTCCGCTGACGCTGACCTCCCCGAATGGCGGCGAGATATGGGTGCAGGATCACACCTACGCCGTCACGTGGAACGCAACCGACTTGACAGGCTACGTGGCGGTGCTTCTGTATGAGAACGGAACCGACGTTTGGTGGATCGATGCGGCTTTGGCTTCAGTCGGGCAAGTGCTCTGGACGGTCCCCGGAGGGCTGACGCCGGGTACCGACTATAGTGTCCGTATCATATACGGGGACGACAACCGGTTTCAGGACCTGAGCGACGAACCCTTCACCGTTGCAGCCGGCGTTGCGGACACGACGCCGCCGGTGATTAAGCTTGTCGGCGAGACTGCCACCACGGCGGAGTGCGGCTTCGATTACACGGATGAGGGCGCCACGGCCATCGATGACGTCGACGGCGACCTGACTGGAAACATTGTGGTGGGCGGCGACACCGTGAACACGGCGGTTGTCGGCACTTACACCGTCACCTACAACGTGCAAGACGCCAGCGGCAACAGCGCCGTCGAGGTCACGCGGACGGTGAGGGTCGTCGACATAGTCCCGCCGGACGTCAGCCCCAATTACGGGTGGGAGACGCAAATCGTCGAGTGCGGCCAAACATACACCGATTTGGGGGCCGCCGCGTATGACATCTGCGTCGGCGACGTGACCGGCAGCATTGTGGTTGGCGGCGACACGGTGAACCCGGCGGCGGTCGGAACCTATTCAGTGACTTACAGCGCGAGCGACGGCATGAACACTTGCGAGCCGGCCACGCGGACCGTCATCGTCGAAGACACAACCCCGCCGGTCATCACCCTCAATGGCGGGACTACCGTAACGGTGCCGCGCGGCGGCACCTACACCGAGCCGGGCGCAACCGTCACGGACAACTGCGCGGCCGGCGTGACCGTTTCGATTGGCGGCGACACGGTGAACACATCGGTGGCCGACACCTATACCGTGACCTACAACGCGAACGACGGCAACGGCAACAGCGCCGAAGTCACGCGAACCGTGATCGTTGCGGAAGCACAGTCCCTTGCCGTCACCTCCCCGAACGGCGGCGAACTGTGGATTCAGGGCGAAACGCAGCTCATCACGTGGGACGAGACAGGCGTGACCGGCTCCGTGGCCTGCTGGCTGGAGCTGGATGGGGCAATCACCAAGTGGATTGGCATGGTTCCCGCTTCAGACGGAGAACTGTCCTACGTGCTTCCCATGTCGGTGGCGCCAGGCAGCGCGTACAAGGTCCACATAATGTCCGGGGACAACAACGCAATTGAGGACCTGAGCGATGATTTCTTCGCCATCGAGGCCCCCAGCGCTGTGGACACGACGCCGCCGGTGATTACGCTTGTCGGAGAAGCCGCCGCCACGGTGCAGTGCGGCTATTATTACGAGGACGCAGGCGCCACGGCCATGGACGATGTCGACGGCGACCTGACCGGATACATTGTGGTGGGCGGCGATCCCGTGAACACGGCGCTTGTCGGCACCTACACAGTCACCTACAACGTGCAGGACTTCAGCGGCAACAGCGCCGTCGAGGCCACGCGGACGGTGAGGGTCGTTGACACAACCGCGCCGGTCATCAGCCTCAATGCCTGGTGGGGGACTGATTACGCCGAGTGCGGCGGCCCGTACGTGGCTTCGGGAGCCACCGCATGGGACGACTGCGTCGGCGACGTGACCGGCAGCATTGAGGTTGCCGGCGACACGGTGGACCCGGCGGCGGTCGGAACCTATTTCATCACCTACGGCGTGGGCGACGGCACGAACATTGCCGCCCCGGTCACATTGACCGTGATCGTGCAGGACACAACCGCACCGGTCATCAGCCTCCTTGGAGATGCCACTGTCACGGTGCAGCGCGGCGGCACCTACACCGAGCCGGGCGCCACCGTCACGGACGATTGCGCGGCCGGCTTGACCGTTTCGATAGGCGGCGACACGGTGAACACCGCGGTGACCGGCACCTACACCGTGACGTACGATGCAAATGACGCAAACGGCAACAGTGCCATCCAGGTTGCGCGGTCGGTGGATGTGGTGACCGGACAGCCTGTGATCAACGACCTGTTTGCCGATGCGATTGAACTGACGGGGAGCATGGGCCAGGCGACGGGGAGCAATTGCGGGGCTTCGTCCGAACCCGGTGAGCCCTGCCTCACCTATGGCTGTTACACGCGGCAGCGTTCGGTATGGTGGACATGGGTGGCTCCGGCGACGGGAATGGCCTTCTTCGACACGCACGGGAGCGGCTTCAACACGGCGCTTGGCGCATACACCGGCGATTCGGTTGATGCCCTTACGGAAGTCACCACCAATGACGACGACGGCAGTCCCAACGGGGCCAGCGGCGTGAGTTTTGCGGCGCAGGCTGGAACGCGCTATTACCTGCTCGTGGACGGATATTACGATTGGTCCGCCCCAGAGGGTTCTATTGTCTTGAATTGGAACACGGCGCCTGCCAACGACAATTTCGCGGAGGCGTTCGTGTTTGAAGGGGCGTCCGGCGAAGCGGCGGGCACGAACGCATGGGCCACGCTGGAGCCCGGAGAGCCCAATTACGGCGGCAATAGCGTGTGGTGGCAATGGACGGCGCCCTCGGACGGTGACGTGGTGTTTAACGTGGCGACCGGGTCCGGCGGCTCGGGCGGGTTCCCGGCAACGCTTTACGTTTACACGGGGGCATCCGTGGACGACCTGAGCGCCGTGGGTTCCAACAGCACCGTGTTTCACTGTGTCGGCGGGACGCAATACCATGTTCAGGTGGACGGTGGGGGGGCGAGCGGCCCCGTGGACGTGACGTGGTCATTCACGGAGGCCCCGGCGAATGATCTGTTTGCCAACGCGGCCGAATTGACCGGCGCCTCGGGCCAGGTCACGGGGACCAATGCCGGCGCATGGTGGGAAGACGGGGAGCCCTGGCTTTCCTATTGCTGCTACTGGCAGCGTTCGGTGTGGTGGACCTGGGAGGCTCCGGAAACGGGAATGGTCTCCTTTGACACCCACGGGAGCGACTTCAACACGGCGCTTGGCATCTACACCGGCGACACGGTTGACGCGCTGGCCTATGTGACGCACAATGACGACGACGGTGGTCCCAACGGGACCAGCGGGATCAGTTTTCTGGCCCAGGCCGGGACGCGCTACCACATCCTCGTCGACGGGTATTACTATTGGGAACCCGTGGGCTCGATAACCCTGAATTGGGCCTATACGGAGCTTTCGACGATTGCCTCCTTTGAAGCCCATCCCACGAGCGGTCCGCCGCCGCTGACCGTCACCTTTACCGACACGTCCACGCAGGGCTCTTCGCCCATCACGGGGTGGAGTTGGAATTTCGGCGACGGCCAGACCGCCACCGAACAGAATCCCCAGCATGACTACGCGCAAACGGGGGATTACACGGTTACCATGCAGGTGGCCACCGGCACCGGTTTTGGGAGCCTGTCGGCGCCGCCGGTGACCATCCACGTCTCCGGCACCCCAACCGTGCTGCGTTACGACTTTCCCTACGGCAGCACCGAAGGCGGCGGGCTTGTTGAATTTGTGGGGACCGGCTTCAACTTCTCCTCGGGGGTATGGCAGGTCACTTTTGACGGTGTCGAGGCGGACAATCCCTACAGTACGGGGTATTACTATTGGGGCAACTATCTCATAAGCTACGCCCCGCCGCATGCGGCCGGTGTGGTGGACGTGGTCATCACCACGCCCCGGGGCGATGTTGCCACACTGCCCCAAAGTTACATCTACGGCGATGCGCCCGTGGCGGCCTGTTCGGCGACACCCACAGCCGATCCGCTGACCTTTACCTGCACGGACGAATCGGCTTCCGGAACCTATCCCGTCGTGTCGAAAACTTGGGATTTCGGTGACGGCCAAAGCCTGACGGAGACCGGCTGGGAGTACTGCCCGTTCACAGGCCATTACTACAAGCTGACCGATCCGGGGTTGACATGGCATGAAGCCAAGCAGCAGGCCGAGGACATGGGCGGCTACCTGACGGCAGTCAACGACGTGCGTGAGAACACATGGTTATTCTGGGCGCTTTCCTATGGCTACAGTCCCCTGTGGATCGGCCTTACGGACGAGGCAGAGCAGGGGACTTGGGCCTGGGCCAACGGTGAAACCTCGGACTATCGGTTCTGGGCGCCGGGACAACCGGATAACACCAACAGATTCGGTGTGCTCTCTTGGTCGGGACAGGGAGATTGGGCCAATATTGGCAACAACGGCAATGACCGTGTTCCGGGCATCGTCGAGCGCGACACCCCACCAGACTTCACGTTCCAGATCCCCGTGCATGCCTATGCCGGGCCCGGCACGTACACGGTCACGCTGATCACTCGGAACTTCCTGGGCCAGAGCGCAGCCACGACGCAGGCCGTCACGGAGGGCATGCCAAGTCCCACGGTAAGCAGTGTAAGCCCGACGATTCTATCGCCGGAAGGCGGCGGCTGGGTGTGGATTTCGGGCGCGAACTTCTGGGCGAACACCCCGGGCACGCGTGTGCTCTTTGACGGGGTTGATGCCGACTCGGTCACCATCTACAACTATGATGCGCTCTATTGCATGGCTCCGCCCCATGTGCCGGCCGTTGTCGATGTCACAGTGATCAATCCAGACGGGCAGTCGGACACGCTGGCCGGCGGGTTCGCCTATGAAGTTCCAACGAATGCCTCGTTTGATGCGTCCCCGGCAAGCGGTCCCGCGCCGTTGGCGGTCACCTTTACCGACACGTCCACGCCGGGCACCTCGCCCGTCACGGCATGGAGTTGGAGTTTCGGTGACGGCCAGACCAGCGACGGGCAGAATCCCCAGCACACCTACGCCGTGCCGGGGGATTACACGGTGAACATGCAGTTGACGACGGTCTCCGGCTATGGGAGTCTGTCGGCGGCACCGGTCTCCATCCATGTGTTCGGGGGACCCACCGTGCTGCGCTACGATTACCCCTTTGGCCCCACCGCGGGCGGCGGACTGGCTGAATTTGTGGGGACCGGCTTCGACTTCTCGGGGGCATGGCATGTTGCCTTCGACGGGATTGAGGCGGAGAATCCCTATATTGCCGGGTGGTACTATTGGAACGACAATTATCTTGTAAGCTATGCCCCGCCGCATGCGGCCGGCGTGGTGGATGTGGTCATTACCAATCCCGGAGGCGACACGACCACCCTGCCCCGGAGCTACATCTACGGCGATGCGCCTGTGGCGGCCTGTTCCGCAACACCTGCGACAGATCCGTTGTCCTTCACCTGCACGGACATGTCAGATTCTGGCACCTATCCCATTTCCCGGAAGACATGGGACTTCGGCGACGGCCAAAGCCTGACGGAAACCGGCTGGGAGTACTGTCCGCTTACGGGCCACTACTACAAGCTGACCGACAACAGCCTCTCGTGGCATGAAGCCAAGCAGCAGGCCGAGGACTTGGGCGGTTATCTGGCGACAGTTAATGACGTGCGCGAGAACTCATGGCTGTTTTGGGTGTTTTCCTATGGCTACGGTCCCCTGTGGATCGGTCTGACGGACGAGGCGGAACAAGGAACCTGGATCTGGGCCAACGGTGAAACCTCGGACTATCGCTTCTGGGCGCCGGGACAGCCCGACAACACCAACCAATTTGGCGTGCTCTCCTGGTATGGACAGGGAGACTGGGCCAATATTGGCAACAATGATGAACGGGTTCCGGGCATTATCGAGCGAGACACGCCACCAGACTTCACGTTCCAGAACCCCGTGCATGCCTATGCCTGGCCCGGCACGTACACGGTCACGCTGACCACGCGCAACTTCCTGGGACAGAGCACCGCCACAAGGGAGGTTTTCACGAACAACGCCCCCAGTCCGACGGTGACCAGCCTGAGTCCGGCAATCCTCCCGACCAAAGGTGGACAGGTGTGGATTTCGGGCACGGACTTCTGGCCGAACACCCCCGGCATTCCCCATTGGGGGTTACCGCGGAGAAAATCCACAAAGGGGGAAAGAAAATCATCATTCCAAATGGTTCCGTAATCCGGCCCGGTCGCGGCGACGGCCCGCCCGGAACGGTGGAGCAAGAGCTTGGTATCTTCCTCCG